>NZ_JBSFTP010000131.1:0-10865 GCF_053591315.1 Streptomyces sp. NPDC003042 | reverse complement strand
CGGAGCACTCAACGTTCTACGGGCCGGGCTGGTCCGTCGCGAAGCCCAACCGGCATAGCGAGAAGCCCCCTCGTTCACGAGGGGGAGGAGTCACCCCCACACTCTCGCACCGAAGATCAGGACGGCGAAGAGGCTGTCGGAGAAGCCGCCACCGGGCGCGTGGCCGTGCGTGCGGTCCGCAGGGCGATCCCGGTTCAGCCGACGGAATCCAGGAGCCGTGAGCCGTAGGCGCCGGCGACCGGATCGAAACGCAGCGCCACGTGGCTGGAGAGGCTGTGCACGTCGCGCCAGACCCGCTGCAACGGGTGCCCGGCGAGCTGCGCAGAGCCGCCTGCGGTGCGCAGCAGCCGCTCGACGACGTCGACCAGCTGGTTCACCGCGTACGCGCAGTCGGCCGGACTGCGCACCTGTTGGAGCCCGGTCGCGTCCGGGGCGTCCGTGATCCGTGCGGCGCGCCCCAGCAGGAGGGCGGCCGCGTCGACGGCGATCACGGCGCGGGCCAGGGAGGTGCGCAGGCCGAGGCCTTCCTCGGCCAGGCCGGTACGGGAGTCCTCGGCCCACACGCGCAGCGCCGCGCGGGCCGCGCCGAGTGCGGGGGCGCCGAAGAGCAGCCCGCTCAGCAGCCCCGGCGGGGCGGTGTGGCAGCGGGCGTCGGAGCTGACGCTCCGCCCGTCGAGCATGTCCTAGCGGCTGAAACCCCGGTGGGCCGGCACGAAGACGTTGTCGGCCAGCAGGGTGTTGCCGCCGCTGCCGCGCAGGCCGATCGAGGCCCAGGTGTCGGCCACCTCGTAGTCCCGGCGGGGCAGCGCGAACAACCACGCGGCCCTGTGGTCGCCCTGCGGCACCGTCGCGCGGACCAGCGCCCAGTCCGAGAAGGCCGCCGCGGTGGTGAAGTCCCATTCGCCGGTCACCCGCCAGCCGCCGCTGACCGAGGTGGCGCTGCCGCGCGGCATCAGGGCGCCCACCACCGCCGTCCGCGCCCTCGGCCCACAGCTCCTCCTGCCCGGCGTCGGGGAGGAAGGCGCCCATCCGGCCGGCGCCGGCGAAGGCCGAGGCGCACCAGGCGGCCGAGGCGCAGCCCTGGGCGAGGGCGGAGAGGCCGTCCAGAGCGTCGACGGCCGAGCCGGCGTCGCCGCCCCAGCGGGCGGGGACGAACAGGCGGGCGAACCCCGCGTCGACGATGCCGTCGCTCACCGCGCGCGGCATCGTGCGCTCGGCGTCGGCCCGCTCCGCGTACCGGACCGCTACGGAGGCCAACTCCTGTGCCCGGACCGGCAGATCGGTGCCTGATGTCGGAAGGCTCGGCATCAGTACCACTGTCCTCGCTGGTTCGTAGGGCGCGGCAACGCGGCAAGCCTGGTCGCGGCGGATCCAGCTCCGCTCGAAGCCGGCTCGACAGCGGGACGCGGCTCGATGCCGTGCGGGGCCCGGTTCTTGCACGCTCGACTCATGCTGGATCCGGGACCAGCGGCCTCGAACGGCCCTGGGCCGCATCGACGTCGACCAGTGCCACCGGCTCGGCTCGCTCCTCGGCAAGTCCGGGTAAGGGCGCTACGTCATGGAGATCGCCGACTCGCTGCGCGGTGCCGGACCCGAGGAGCGTGCCGCCTCCCTGGCGCCGCGCGTGTTCCAGGGCTGGGCGGCGGCCTGACCGGCCGCAGGCGCGGCCGCGGGCCGGGTAAGGCCGTTATCCGCGGACCGCGATGACGGCCGGTCAGCCTCCGTACGGGCGGGCTTCGCGGCCCTCGCGCAGGGTGACGCCCCACCAGGCGAGCTGGTCGAGGAGGACGGAGGCGGCCTTCGAAGCACCGTCGTCGTCGTGCAGCCGGCCCTCGTCGTCGAACCTCTCCCAGGGATTGTGGAAGCTGACGGTGTCGCGCAGGGTCACGGCGTGCAGTTCGGCGAAGACCTGCCGCAGCTGCTCGACGGAACGCAGGCCGCCCGAGACGCCGCCGTACGAGACGAAGCCGACCGGCTTGGCCCGCCATTCGCTGTACACGTAGTCGATGGCCAGCTTCAGCGAGGCCGGGTAACCGTGGTTGTACTCCGGGGTGATCACGACGTACGCGTCGAGCCCGTCGATCCGGGAGGCCAGGTTCGGTGCCTCTCCGGGGACGCCGAGCGGGTCGAGGCTGAGCTTCAGCTCCTCGACGAGCGCCGGCTCGGACAGGTCGATGACGTGGATCTCCATGTCGTCGCGCTGCCCCGCCTCGGAGACGAACCAGCGCGAGACCTTGTCGGCGAAGCGGCCCGTGCGGACGCTTGCGACCAGGACGCCGACCTTGAGCGGGTTGCCGGACATGTGGGTACCTCTTTCTCGGGAGGATCAGGCCTTGCGGACGAACGTAGAACCTCAAGCGTGGTTGAGATCAAGCGGGACCCGCGGAAAGGATCACGACGGCGCCGGGAGGTGACGGACCCGGACCCCCAAAGGCCGCTGGGAGGCCGGGGCGTGCGCTACCGGGGCCGCCACGTCGTCCTGGCCGCCGGCGCCCAGCCGCGCTCGCTGCCGGGCTTGACCATCGACGGCGACCGGGTCACATCCTCCGACCACGCACGCCTTCCGCAAGCGCAAGATCGCGTTCGAACTGGGCGCGCTTCTCCGGCGTGGAGTACACCGACTCCGGCGTACGGGTCTCCCTGGAGAACGGCAAGCGGATCGAGGCCGAGCTGCTGCTCGTCGCCGCGGCCGCGGCCCCGTCTTTGCCGGACTCGGCTACGAGGAGACCGGGATCGCCCTTGACCGCGGCCACGTCGCGGTCGACGAGCTGCTGCGTACCAACCTCCCGACCGTCTCCGCCGTCGGCGACCTCGCACCGACCCTCCAGCTGGCCCACGTCGGCTTCGCCGAGGGCATCCTCGTCGCCGAGCGCATCGCCGGCCTGCCCGTCACCCCGATCGACTACGACGGCGTCGCGCGGGTCACGTACTGCGAGCCGGAGATCGCCTCCGTCGGCCTCACCGAGGCGTAGGCCAAGGAGCTCTACGGCGCGGACAAGGTCGTCACCAGCAAGTTCGACGCCGGCAGCACCGGCAAGAGCGAGATCCTGAAGTCGGCCGGCGAGGTCAAGCTCGTGCAGGTCGTCGACGGGCCCGTCATCGGACCGCACATGATCGGCTCGCGCGTCAGCGAGCAGATCGGCCAGGCCCAGCTGATCTACAACTGGCAGGCGCTGCCCTCGGAGGTGGCCCAGCTCGTCCACGCCCACCCGACGCAGACCGAGGCCCTGGGGGAGGCCCACCTCGCGCTGGCCGGCAAGCCGCTGCACGTCCACGGCTGACCGGACGGGGCCGGGGAGCCACTCCCCGGCTCCACCGGCCCTACCGGGTCTGGCCGTGCAGGACCAGCGCCCAGGCCAGCAGTCCGGTCGCCGCCGTGGACAGCACCGTGCGCCACACGTTCGCGCGGACCCACGGCCCCTCGAAGGCGCGGCGTACGGCCGCCGGATCGGCGATCCGGTCGGCGGGACCGGCCTCGGCCAAGGCGTTGTTGAGGGGGATGTTCACCCGGCCGGTGACCACCATCGCGAGGACGCAGCACGCGAACGCCCCGGACAGCGGCCCCACCGCGCCGCGCCCGTCGCCCACGATGTGCAGGGCCAGGGCCAGCCCCGTGAACACCAGCGAGCCGAGGTAGCCGAGCAGGAACCAGCCGTTGAGGATGGCGACGTTGACGCGTTGCATGACCTCGACGACGGTCCGGTCGCCGCAGCCGCGCAGCCCGGGCATGACGGCGACGCAGAACCCGTAGAAGAGGCCGCTGACCAGGCCCATGGCGATCGTCGCCGCGATCAGTGACGCGAACCGTGCCGTTTCCACGGAGGTCTCCCCTGCGCGTAGTCGGATTCCGGCCGTCGACCGTCCGGCCCGCCGATCCTACGGCCGGGCGACGGACCGGGGGGCGGTGGGACGTAGCCTGGGGTTTCGCCACCGACAGGGGAGTTGCCGCGTGCTGACCGCGCTTGACGGGACGTACGGCGACCGCGAGGACGCCATCGGCGTCGCCGGACGCACCGCCTCGTACGAGGAACTACTGGGTGCGGCGAGCGCCGTGGCCGCCGATGTCGCCGGGGCCCCCGCCTTCGCGGTGACCGCGACCGCCTCCCTGGAGACCGTCGCCGCCGTCGTCGGCGCCCTGCTGGCCGGGGTGCCCCTCGTACCGCTGCCGCCCGACGCCGGCCCCGCCGAACGCGAGCACATCCTGCGCGACTCCGGGGCGCTCGAGGTCGCGGTGGACTTCGCGCGGCGCGCGCCCGCGTACTCGCGCCCCGGCGCGGCGGCCCCGCGGGATCCCGCCCTGATCCTGTACACGTCCGGGACCACCGGCCCGCCCAAGGGCGTGGTGCTGAGCGGCGCGGCGATCGCCGCCGACCTCGACGCGCTCGCCGAAGCCTGGCAGTGGAGCGCCGAGGACACCCTCGTGCACGGGCTGCCCCTCTTCCACGTGCACGGCCTCGTCCTCGGCGTCCTCGGCGCCCTGCGCACCGGCAGCCGCCTCGTGCACACCGGCCGCCCCACCCCCGAGGCCTACGCGGCGGCGGGCGGCAGCCTCTACTTCGGCGTCCCGACCGTCTGGTCCCGCATCGCCGCCGAACCGCAGGCCGCCGCCGCCCTGTCGGGGGCCCGCCTCCTCGTGTCGGGCAGCGCGGCCCTGCCCGCGCCGGTCTTCCGGGACCTCGAACGCCTCACCGGCCACCGTCCCGTCGAGCGCTACGGGATGACCGAGACCCTGATCACCGTCAGCGGCCGCGCGGGCGGCGAGGTCCGCCCCGGCACCGTCGGCACCCCGCTCCCCGGCATCCGTACCCGCGTCGCGGCCGAGCCGGGCGCCGAGATCGGCGAACTCCAGCTGACCGGGCCCACCTTGTTCACCGGATACCTGGGCCGCCCCGAGGCCACCGCCGCCGCGTACACCGAGGACGGCTGGTTCCGTACGGGCGACATCGCGGCCGTCGACGCGCGCGACGGCGTCCACCGGATCGTGGGCCGGGCCTCCGTCGACCTGATCAAGTCCGGCGGCTACCGGATCGGCGCGGGCGAGATCGAGAACGCGCTGCTGGACCACCCCAAGGTGAGCGAGGCGGCCGTGGTCGGGGTCCCGGACGCCGACCTCGGGCAGCGGATCGTCGCCTTCGTCGTCGCCGAGGGGGTCACGGGCGCCGAGCTGACCGACTTCGTCGCCGCGCACCTGTCGGTGCACAAGCGCCCGCGCGAGGTCCGCTTCATCGCGTCGGTGCCGCGCAACGCCATGGGAAAGCCGCAGAAGAAGCTGCTGCTGACGGACGACTCCGAGGACCAGCGATGACCACCGCGAAGGACACCCGCACCAGCCCCTGGATCCGCCGCTTCCACCCGGCGCCGCGGCAGGAGGCCGCCCCCACGCTCGTCGTCCTCCCGCACGCGGGCGGCAACGCCTCCTTCTACTTCCCCCTCTCCAGGGACCTGGCCCCGCACGCCGAGGTGCTCACCGTCCAGTACCCCGGCCGCCAGGAGCGCCTGGACGAGCCGGCCGCCGACAGCGTGGCCGCGCTCGTCGACGGGGTGCGGCGGGCGCTGGAGCCGTGGCGGGAGCGGCCCCTGGTGCTGTTCGGGCACAGCATGGGCGCGGTGCTCGCCTTCGAGCTGGCGCGCCGGCTGGAGCGGGCGGGCGAGGGCCCGCGCGGCCTGGTCCTCTCCGGGCGCCGCTCCCCGCTGACGCACCGGGAGGAGAACGTCCACACCCGGGGCGACGACGCCCTGATCGCCCAGGTGAGCGCCCTGTCGGGCACCGACGAGGGGCTGCTGGCCAACCCGGACTTCCGGGAGCTGATCCTCCCGTCGCTGCGCGGCGACTACAAGGCCGTCGAGACCTACCGCTACGAGCCGGGGCCGCTCCTCGCCACCCCGCTGAGCGTGCTCATCGGGGAGTCCGACCCGCGGGTGAACCGGGCCGAGGCGACGGGCTGGCGGGACCTGACGGAGGCCCCGTTCACCTTCCGCGCCTTCCCCGGCGGCCACTTCTACCTGACGGACCACCACGAGGCCGTGGTCCACGCCCTCACCGAGGACCTGTCGGCCTTCACAGCGCCCTGAACCGGGCCGTGGATACAGGGTCGTCGTGCGGTGGTGGGGGGATTCAGCCGATGTCGGTGCGGGTGAACCGCCACAGAGCAGCCGCCGTCACTGGGAGCAAATAGGCGGCGAGGGCCAGGAAGGCATGGGCAGCCGGCGTGCCTTCGCGCATGGCGGCGCAGGCGATCTCGCCGACGCAGTCGGTTTTGTCGCTCAGCATCAGCAAACGTTCGTTGAGGACGGCGAAGGTGATGCCGGAGAAGTGGTACTCCGTGAGCGAGGGGGCGTAGTCCTGTACCAATCGTTCGGCGACGACGACGTAGGCCAGGCTGACCCCGAGTGACACCGCCAGGCTGCGGGTCAGCATGGCGAGGCTGTAGCCGAGCATGGCCACCAGCCCGACGAAGAGGGCTCCTCGCAGGATGATGGCGGCCAGTACGGTCCAGAAGTGTGCGTCGGCCTCGGCGGTGGTACCCCGGAAGTGGGCCGTGACGAGGATCAGCGGGATCAGGAATACCGATGTGGCCAGGGCCGTCGTCGCCGAGACTGCGGCGACGAGTAGGCCGCGGGTGAGAAACAAGCGGGCCCGGCGCGGCTCGGCGGCGGCGAGGTTGAGGATGACACGGGAAGACCAGTCGGCTCCTCCGCTGAAAAGCCCGAAGACCAGTGCGGCGACCGCGACACCCGACAGCACACCGCGCAGGTCCACGAACGACGCCTTGGTCAGCTGATAGCGCGGATCATCGAAGAAGTACTGCGGCGACAGCTTCTCCACGGAGACGCCCGGCCGTCTGGCGGCCTCAGCGACGTACTGCTGGTAGGCGGCCTCGGCCGTGCGCCACGCTGCGGCCATGTCGGTGTTGTGGCCGAGGTAGGCGGCCACGGCGTATGCGACGAGAAGCAACGGCAGAGCGTACAGGGCCCAGCGCACCGTCTTGTGGCTCAGCATCCGGCGCAGTTCGGAGCGTACGAGACGGGACAGGGGGAGGGGCCGGGAACGGTCTGAAGAAGGAAGGGAGCCCGCCGGGGGAGCGACCGCCGTCGTCATCAGGTGATGTCCGTTCGGGTGAAGCGCCACAGGGCCACCAGCAACACAGGTACGAGATAGATCAGTACGCCGACGAGCCCGTCCGCGGCGGTGAGATCGACGTGGACCGCCTCACAGCCCGGGCCGGCGATGCAGTCGGACTCCGCCATGGGGACCACGGGTTTCTCATTCAGTACGGCGAAGACCAACCCGTTCATGTCGTACTCGGCGCCGCGGGGCCCGCGGTCGGAGAAGATCTGGTCCGCACTGGCGAGGTAGAGGAAGCTGATGGCGAGGGCGATCGATGCCCTGCGGGTCAGCATGGCGAGGCTGTAGCCGAGCAGGCACAGCAGTCCGACGAGGATCACGCCTCTCAGGTACTGGCTGGCGAGGGCGGCCCAGTAGACGCCGTCAAGGCCGGCCGTGCTTCCTCGGGTACGCGCGGCAAGCAGGAGCAGGGGGACGAGCAGCAGTCCGGCGGCCGCGGTCGCCGCCATTGAGAGACCGGTGACGAGCAGCGCGCGGGTGGCGAACAGTCTGAACCGGCGCGGCTCGGCCGCAGCGAGGGTGAGCATGACCCGCGAAGACCAGTCGGACCCGCCGGAGACGATGCCGAAGACGACGGCTGTGGCGGCCAGGGCAGTGACGACTGTGCGCAGGTCCCCGAAGGACAGGGTGTCCATGAGGTAGCGCGGGTCGTGGAAGTAGTTCTTCGCGCTTACGCCGGATCCGAACGGGAGCCCGTAAGTCTGCGCGTCCGAAAGGAACTGGGCGTACCGCCCGTCGGCCGTACGCCAGGCACGGGCGGTGTCCGCGTCGTGGAGCAGCAGCTTGGACAGCCCGAACGCTGCGATCGCCAGGGGCAGGCCGAAGGCCACGTGACGCATGATGCGCGGAGCCCACAGGCGCCGCAGCTCGGCTCGGACGAGACGGCGCCAGGGCAGCTGTCCGTCGGCCGTGCGCTCCGGGAGCGGAGTCAGGGCCCGGTCAGTCGCCATGATGCGGCTCTCGGGGTGCGGTGGCGGCGTCCGCTGCGCGGATGGCGGCGACATAGATGTCCTCGAGGGACGCGGACTCGACCAGCAGCTCGCGGGGATAGACGGATCGGTCCGTGAGCAGCCTGAGCACCTCTGAGCCGTCGGCACGGTCGTGACCGGCGGAGCCGCTGGACCCGGCCCGGTCGGCGCGTTCGGCGAGGCGCGACTCGACCTGGAGCTCGGCCCCGGTGGGGCCGACAGCGGACACGGCCGAGTATCCGTGGTCGGCCAGGACGGACTGGGCGGTCACCGCGTCGTGGACCCGCACCACCAGCCTCGAAGTGCCCTGACTGAGCAGTTCGGGGACGCTCGCGTCGCAGATCACGCGGCCGTTGCGGACGATCGTGACCCAGTCACTGACGAGTTCCACCTCGGCCAGGATGTGCGAGGAGACGACGACGGTCATGCCGCGCTCGTCACGCAGCCGCTTCAGCAGTTCGCGCATATGGCGGACGGCCTCGGGGTCCAGGCCGTTCATCGGCTCGTCCAGCACCAGCAGATCCGGCTGGGACATGAGGGCGGCCGCGACCCCGAGCCGCTGCTTCATGCCGAGCGAGTACCCGGAGTACGAACGCCGGGCGGCCCCGTCCAGACCGACCAGGCTCAGGACGTCGGTGACCTCGTTCTGATCGGCGCCGTGCAGTTCGCCGAGGAGTCTCAGGTTGTGTTCGCCGGTCAGAGAGCCGGTGAAGGCCGGCCCTTCGATGAGGGCTCCCATCCGGCGAGCGACGAACCGCTGATCGCGCGGCAGCTCGTGGCCGAACGCGGTGATCGTTCCCCGGTCAGGTCGGACCAGGCCCAGGAGGGCCTTGAGCGCCGTGGTCTTGCCGGACCCGTTCGGTCCCAGCAGCCCGACGATGGCACCCCGCGGGATGGACATGGAGAACCCGTCGAGAGCGAGCTGCCGCCGTCCGCGCGAGGTCCGGAACGACTTGGACACCTGGTCGAAGCGGACCAGAGCCTCCGGAATCTCCGGCACACCGCCCACGGTCACCCCTGACCGCCGGCCTCGGCGAACGTGCCGGACCTGGGGACGGCGAACGCGATGCCGCAGTGCCCGAGGCGGTTGCCCGCGTTCCAGGACTTCTGGTTCAGGGGGGCCAGGTAGAGACTGATGAGCGTGCCCCGTCGCGAGCCGATCAACGGTGCGAGCTGCGGCTCGCACGCGGCACGCATCTGGTCCACGACTCCTCGGTCACCGGGAAATTTCGCAGACGCGTCACCGGGCAGGGTCACTTGGGAGATGATCTCGAAGAAGTGGGGTGTCCGGCAATCCACGGTGCCGACGGATCCGTCCCACTGCACGTCGCCCCGGTGGTTGGAACACATGCCGACCTTCAGGTCTTTGAACGCCACGGGTGTGCCCTGAGGCAGGTCCTTGAAGGGGTCGCCCCCGGCCTGCGGGCCCGAAGGCCGCCCGGCGTCCGACGCCGCGGAACCGGCCGGCTTGTCCGCCGTGGTGGCGCAGCCGGCCAGCGTCAACAGGCCAAGGGCCGTCGTCGCCAGTAAAAGAGTTGAGGCACGACGCATGCTTGCTCGCCTTCGGTTGTGCGGAAACCCACTGCCCGTGTGCAGAAGGTTGCTCCTGCACAGAGGGCAGTGGGTCAGTCAACAAGCAGGATCAGCAGGCGCGGGTACCGTAGTAGCTGTCCCACGTGTCGCCATCATCCCCGCCATTGTTGTCGGCGTACCAGTCCACGAGACCGTTGGCGTAGGCGCCGACATAGTGGTTGCCGGTGCGGTGGCCGTGGCCGGAGGCCCAACTACCAGACTCTGCACCCGGGTTGCCGTTGATGTAGACCGACGACCAGTCGCACCGGGTGTCGGCCTGGGCCACAGTGGCTCCCCCGCCGACCATCGCCAGGCCGCCCAGCATCGCAGCTGCCGCCCCCATGGCACTGATGCGTCGAATGTTCTTCACAGTCCCGCCCCCTCATCGCTTCGTGTTGCGTTGGCGATTTGCTGGATCAGCCTGCGTACCCCTCGCCCCGAAGGTCAACAACTTTTCAAAACGCTGACTGGAAGTCAGCCTCTCCGTCATCCGGAAGTACTCACGCTGAACGGCCGTCTCTCCCTCGCTGTGCGTCACAGCTCCCTGCGTATGCCGAGGGAAAATGCATGCGCGGGTGTCCCTTACCGCCACACCCTGTGAACCGAGTGACAAGAGAGAACAAGTATTCCGCTCTCTGTGGTCACGAAGTTGGCGCAAACGCTCGGCCCCCTGCTCCTCGGTGACGACCGGGCGCAGCCCGTCGGGGTGGCGGTCTGGGCGCACCTTCTGTGGCTGAGCTCCAACCCGCGCCCGGCGTGGCCGGATCGCGCTGAGATCATCTAGGCAGGGTTCGTGGGCGTCGGTACGTTGCTCGCATGGATCAAACGGCTGGGGATTCGAGAACCGATCATCGCGCCCTCTTGGCCGCCGGCGTCACCGTTGTGATGTGGGCCTCCGCGTTCGTCTCCATCCGGGCGTCGGCCGACCACTTCGGGCCGGGCGCGCTCGCGCTGGGCCGGCTCCTGACGGCTTCGCTCGCGTTGGGCGTGGTCCTGCTGGTCAAGCGGGTGCCGTTGCCGCCGCGGGCGGCCTGGCCGGGGATCCTGGCGTCGGGCGTCCTCTGGTTCGGGCTCTACGTGACTCCTCCCCCTCGTGAACGAGGTGGCTTCTCGCTATGCCGGTTGGGCTTCGCGACGGACCAGCCCGGCCCGTAGAACGTTGAGTGCTCCGACTGTGTCGGCGTGCGCGGTGTGGCCGC
>NZ_JBSFTP010000130.1:0-11252 GCF_053591315.1 Streptomyces sp. NPDC003042 | reverse complement strand
CTACGCGCGGGACAGTGAGTCGGCGCCGAAGTCGGCGTCCCGTGCGCGCTGTGCGCGTTGCTCGATGAGGCGGCGGAAGCCCGCCAGCGCGTACCACTCCCCGGTCGAGGAGCCGGGCCCGGGGATGCCGGCGACGTCGGCCATGAGCTGCTGGGGCTGGGGCTGCCAGCCGATGACCAGGACGCGCAGGCCAAGGCACTCCGCGCGCCGGTGCAGGTCCAGGAGGTGGAGCAGGCCGACGGAGTCCATGGACACCACTCCGTGCAGATCGACCATGAGGTCCCGCGCGTCGACGGCGACGTCGTCCAGTGCCTGCTGGAGCGCCGCTCCCGCGTCCTCGTCGAGCTGCCCGCCGGCACTGACCAGGACGGAGCTGCCGCAGTGCTGGACGTCCGTGGTGATCATCCGATCTCCTTTCCCCGGAGACACCGAGGCCCCCTGGTGCCACCATCCTGACCGGGCGCTCACCAGCGCCAGTGCGGGGCGCGCTGAACTCAGCCGCGGAAGTGGTGCGGGGTTGCACCGAAGGACGGCTGAACCGTTGGGTGGACGGTTGCTTCCAGCGGGGGACCGGGACCCGGCCCGTTGGCCGCTGCACATGGGTCCGCGTGTGACCGGAGGTGGGACCCCCCAAATCACCGACCGCCCGTCTGCCCAAATCAGACGGGGTGGGCAAGCCTCGCCGGAAATCGAGACCTCTCCCCACGCGATTGCCGGAGGAGAGGCCCTCTACGCAATGACGCCTCCAGAACAGCGCGTTGCACACCCTTTCGGGTCAAGTCCAGCGTGTTGAGCACGAGCTGACTGACTTCCTCGATCTGAGGGGGTGCTGCTCGTGATGACGACTCATGGCGATCTCAGCTTGTCGCGCTACAACGGATCAGTGCTGCCCGGCGGGCGGGGCAGTGAACTTGGCGAGTTGTTGGAGCATTACGAAAGCGTTGCAGCTGCACTTGCAATACTCGATTTCACTGTCGGACATGGCGTGCTGAGACAGCAGATGCCTGGTCGGCCGGGACACGCTCGCGGTGCAGCCCCACTCCCGGAGCGGGCAGCAAATCCTGGATATCCGGTGCCGGCGGACTCACCGTGGTGACAAGATGACGGCCTCGTCGTAGGGGCTGGTCATCGGGGGCTGGCAGGGGTGGGGCTGAGGGCGGCACTGGTGTCGTCTCCCTTCGCAGGCGCCGCGGTCTGAGGCTGCGGCACGCCCGGTTCGGGCAGGATGCGGAAGAGCAGCCAGCTCAGCACGGGCATCACTACGAGAGGCGCCAGGGCGGTTTGCACGGACGTGGCGTCGGCGAGGCCGCCGATGGCGGGGGTGGCCAGGCCGCCGATGCTGACGGTCAGCCCGAGGGTGATCCCGCTGGCGGTGCCGACACGGGAGGGCAGGTAGTCCTGGCCGAGGGTGACCTGCAGAGAGAAGGGGACATACAGGCCGGCCGAGGTCAGTGCCACGAACAGGTAGATGGCTGGGCCCGGCACCCACACCACGCCTGCGATGGCTGCGGCCGTGATCAGGTACGACCAGCGCGAGACCGTCACCCGGTCCCAGCGGGCGGCCAGGGACCCGCCGAGCACCGAGCCGATCGCACCGCCGAGGTAGAGCACGGACAGGGCCGCGGTGCCCGCGGCCGTGCTGCCGCCCAGGCGCTGCCGGGCGTACAGCGAGATGAAGGTGCTCAGACCGATGAACGCGATCGACCGGAAGATCACGGCCAGTGACAGTTTCACGAAGGAGGCGGTGTCGTCGCTCCCGGCCGGCACCGTCGTACGGGGGTCGGCGGCCTGCCCCTGCTGCAGGGCGCGCACCACGGGCAGGCACATCGCGGCACCGGCGAGGGCCGGCAGCACCAGCAGGGGCGTCCAGCTCAGTCCTCCGGTGGCCACTACGGCGGCGACCATGAGCGGGGCCAGCGCGAAGCCGACATTGCCGCCCGTGGAGAACCAGCCCATGGCCCGGTGGCTGCCCTGGCTGGCGATGCGGGCGACGCGGGCGGATTCGGGGTGGTAGGCGGCCACGCCGATCCCCGATATCGCGACGAACACAAGGGTGAGCGTGTAAGAGCCGCTCAGACCGCTCAGCGCGATGCCGACACCGCCGAGCAGCGTGCTGACCGGCAGCAGCCATGACATGGCCCAGCGGTCGGTGAGCGCGCCGAACACCGGCTGCGCCACTGAGGACAGCAGCGAGGCGGCCAGCACGATACCCGAGGCGACCGCGAAGGAGTAGGCACGCTCGGCGACGAAGAACGGCACCAGGGCCGCTACGGCACCTTGGTAGATGTCGACACAGGCATGGCCCACGGACAGCAGAACGATCGATCTGTTCCTTCGCATCCCGCTATGTTCCGAGCCGGATACCATGTCGCGCTTCCGATAAACTGCCACATGATGATGGAAATCCGCCATGACCCCGTAGCCCCGACCCGCACCCAGTCGCTGGCGTCCGGCGGTTCGATCGACGCCCACCGTCACGACGACCACCAGATCATCTATGCAGGCCGCGGTGTGTTGGCCGTCACGACCAGCCAGGGATCCTGGGTCGCCCCGGGCACACGCGCCATCTGGGTGCCCGCCGGCACCGTGCACGCGCACCGGGCCTACGGCGAACTCGACCTACACCTGGTGGGGCTGCCCGCCACCGAGAACCCCCTCGGCCTCAACGCACCGACCGTGCTGGCTGTCAGCCCACTGCTGCGCGAACTGATCATCGCTTACACACACGCCGACGACGACGACAGCCCCGAACGAGCCCGCCTTCGCGCGGTGCTCCTCGACCGACTGGGGGCATCCCCCCAGCAGCCGCTGCACCTTCCCACTCCCACCGCCCCCCTGCTGCGCACCCTGTGCGACATCCTGCAAGCCGACCCGGGCGACGGCCGCACGCTCGCCGAACTCGGCCGCCAGGTCGGGGCGAGCGACCGCACCCTGTCCCGGCTGTTCCGCAGTGACCTCGGCATGACCTTCCCACAGTGGCGCACACAACTCCGTCTCCACCACGCACTGGTCCTCCTAACCGAGCGGACACCGGTGACCGCGGTAGCACATCGGTGCGGCTGGTCGTCCACCAGCGCCTTCATCGACGTCTTCCGCCGCGCCTTCGGCCACACCCCGGGCTCCCACTCGACGGGGTGAGGGCACGTACGAGCCTGGACCGAAGGCGGTTCGCATCGGGCCGTGGCCCCAACGTCGGCGACGTCATCGGCCTTGACGGCCTGTGGGTCGCCAAGGAGTTCAGCGAGCGGGCCGTCATCACCCTGCAGGCCGGCAAAATTGCCGAGAACTTCCCTGCCGACGTGGCGGTCCCCTGTTGGTACTCCGGCACTCGCCACGCGCATCCCGTGCTCCTCACCGCTCGAACTCGGTTTCTGGTCGCCTGCTCTCCGGGCGGAGGACCTGCGGTTGGCCCTGAGAGGGCAGGGGGCGGAGCACGGCCGTACGGTCTGCCAGCTGCTGGCGCAGGAGTTGGTTCCCGGCTGTCGCTTGGTGCAGCGCACCGACGAGGGCTTCGACGTCGGCCTTGAGCTGGGCGATCTCCTCCGCGTCGGCAGCCCGTAGTTCCTTGAGTCGGCGGACCTGCTTGCGTAGGCGCTGCTGCTCACTGTCTGGCGTGCCGCCGGGGGTGCGGACCTTGTCGTAGAACTCGTTTCTCAGGTCGGTGTGCCGCTGGGTGAGTGCGTTGCGCGGGTCCCCGGCTTCGACGGCGAGGGTGACGATCGTCAGGGCGCCATTGGAGCGATCGGGTGTGCGGCGCAGGATGCCGTCCATGGCGGCACGGATCCGGTCGCGCTCGTGCCGCGTACCGAACGCTGCATTACTGACCTTGAAGTCGTCTTGTCGTAGGGGCTGACGGTTCGTGATCGTCGCGGTATGCCGTAGGTATGAGGTATCCGCAGGGTGGGGGTCTGACCGCGGAGAGGCAAGCGTTCCGTGAGCGGTCCGGATGGAAGCGGTCGGGATGTTCGCCGCAGGGCGGGGCAGTACGGAGATCGCGAAGGAGTTACGGGTCAGCGTCCGGTCGGTTCAGCGGTGGCATCAGGCCTGGCGGGAGGCCGGTCAGGACGCGGTCCGTTCCCGTGGTCCGGCGTCCCGTCCGAAGCTGAGCGATGTGCTGTTCGCCGTGCTCGAGGACGAGTTGGCCAAAGGTCCGGTCGCTCACGGGTGACCTGATCAGCGATGGACGCTGGCCAGCATCAAAACGCTGATCGGGGCGTTGCAGGAGTCCCCGTGGTTCTTCGACTGCGGCGACGGCGCCGTGCTGTCCCGGACGAGCCTGAACGTATTCAGCCAGTTGCTGACTGTATGCTCCGGGGTGCCACCGGATCGGCGAGGGCAGGGGTCCTGACCAGTGGAAATTACTGTGGTCAACGGCCAGGACCCCCCACAGCGAGTTGTGCAGGTTGGTTGAGCGGGTTGGTGCAACCCGGAAAACCTTCCCGGTCACGTCACTAGGTCATTCGGGGGAGACGTCCCGCTTCCTGACGACCTCGAACGGGGTGTTGCCGGTGAACTGGGTCTCACCGGCGGGCAGGCAGTTCTGCTCCCGGACGGTGCCCAACCCGTCGCAGTGCTCGAAGCTCATCCTGATGAACACCGTGGACGTGTGCGTACCGGGCCTGAGGCCGGGCAGTTGGGGCGATGCGAAGGTGGCGAAGGGCAGCCCTTGCTGGATCGTCACCAGGCGCAGGACCTCGGGGCCGAAGGAGAAGCTCCGCTCCTGCGGCGTACCGATGTCCTGCGTGATCCGGACGCCGAGGAACTTCAGGATGAAGTCGTCCATCGGCTTCGGAAGGGATGGCGTGTAGCCCGCCGGGTAGACGGCGGTGGCCGCGTCGGCGGCCGTGCCCCAGCTCGGGAAGGTCCGTACCCACGGCTTTTTCGCGAGCGCCACACGGCATGCGGGTGGGCCGATGATCGGTTCCCGGATAGACAGGAGCGCGTTGAGGTCGATCCCCTCGGGGGACAAGCAGGGGGGCACCACCCCGTTGGACGGGGTCGGAGTCGCGCCCTGTGGCGCGGTCTCCTCCCAGCGCTTGTCGGCCTGGGCGGCCGTGCCGCTGCCCAGGGTGGTCAGTACGGTCGCCAGAGCGGCGGTGACCAGGGCCGCACGGATCCGGATGGGTCTCATCGCACCGTTGCCTTTCGACGTCGCCATCGAGGCCCCGCCGAGTACCGGACGGGGCCCCGTTCACGCGCCGAGCATGACCGGCCCCGGCCGGGCGCCGGGGCCGGACACGCGCGTGCACCGGCTGCGCACCACCCGGGGCCAGGCCTTGCGCGGCCATTCGGCCGAGGCCGGCCCGGCGTCGTGCTCGTGATCAGACGGCAGCGAACTGGCCCGGCTGGTAGCTGCTGGACGATCACGTTCATGCGGTTGTAGGTGGATGAGGGCGATGAGGAGCACCAGTGCGGCCAGCCGCTCCTCGTCGTAGTGCTTCTCGGCGTTGGCCCACACCGCGTCCGGGACGCCGCCGACGGCGTCGGCGATGCGGGTGCCCTGTTCGGTGAGTTCCAGGGCGGCGCGCTCGGCGTCGGTGAAATTTCCCCCGCCCATGCTCACTGCCCCGCAGGGGCTGCGCCCGGTGCCAGGGCTACGCCCTCCGCCGCGATGCGGCCACCGGCCCCCTGCGCGGAACCCTCGTGACGGACATGCAGGTAGGAGGAGCCGTCACCGAGGCGGGTCAGGACCGGGGTGCGGCGGTTGGCTCGCATCCGGCCCAGGAATTTGGCTCCGGTGTCGTTCACGGCGGCGAGGAAGGCGTTGGCATCGAAGCCCTTGTCCCACAGGACCAGCATCGCCGGGCTCAAGTGGTGCAGCAGTCTTCGGGCGTAGGCGGTCTCGCCGTCGCTGGTGGGGCCGAACACGGCTCCGATCAGGGCACGGGTGCCGGTCTCCACCAGGGTCATCAGCTCCAGCATCGGATACCCGCCGCGGTTCCCGGGGCCGAACCACTCCGCGTTCCGTTCGCTGTCGGGGAGTTTGATCGAGCTGCAGCCGTCGAAGGAGACCATCCGGAACGGCCCGAATCGCACGCCGGGAGTCGCCGGCCGGGAGAGCGGACCGGCCAGGACGTCGAACAACTGCCTCATCGGTTCTGCACCGAGCCGTCGACGCAGGTCACGTAAGGCTTTCGATGTCGGCTCCGCGACCTCCAGCCCACCACCGGTCAGGGCCGCGGTCAGCTTGTGCCAGACAAGCCGGTAGCCGACCTCGGGGAACAGGCACATCGCGAGGAGGAAGTAGACCCCGACCTGAGAAGGCAGATCCCGTAGCCGGCGCTGAACACAGCGGGTCTCATCCAGCCGTGACCTCTTGCGTCACCTCCGCGGCCGACGGAACCCGCATCCCTGGTGAAGGTCATACGATCCGCTCCGTGTGCGGCCCGGCCTCGGCCTCAGCCGGGTGCTGCGAGGTGCCGTTAACGAGCGGGCGCATCAGGTGACAGGTAACCCGCCACGGTGCCGTGCGTGCCACCGACCCAAGACGGGCGAGGACTTCGGGGCCGCTGGTGCCCCGTTCTGAGGGTGTTGGGTTACCTCGATGGGCGGCCAATGATCGGGCCCAGTGAAGATCCAACGCTGGGGAGTTCGTCCGTCACCACGCAGGTGATATCGCTGACCGGGCCTACGATCGGGATTCCGTAGAGGGTCTTGCAGATTTCCATGCTGCACCCGGGGGCTGGTGCGGCGCTGGCCGGTACGGCCAGGGCCCCGAGGAGTGTGGCAATCCCGAAGGAGAGGGTGGTCAATGCCCGACTGGTGTTGTTCATGCCCTGCCAACGATCTTGAGTTGTCCGGGTCACGCTCGACTCTCAGGCACCGCCCAGTACCGTCATCGTGAACATCGAGACCGCAGCTGCGGCCGCCTGGCCGCCCCCGCCGACAGGCTCCCCGGTCGTGCGTGGAAGTAGGGCCCCGCGCTCGCCGTGGTCCCCGCGCCCCGCACTGACCGGGGTCTGGCACGATTCGGCTCGACGGCCGAATACTGGCGGCGTCACGCCCACTCCACGCCAAGCTCCCGGAGTGCGTCCAGCTGCTCCTGGGTGAGTTTGTGGCGTCGGGTTTTGGTGTTGGAGATCCATACGCCGAGCTTCACGATCGCCGGCTCCGCTTCGCCGTCGACCGTGACCTCTGCGCTGTGGCCGCGGGGTACCGGCCGGTGGGCGGCGCCTTCCCGTTTCACCCACTGTGTGAGGGCTGCCGGCTGCTGTCAGCCCGTTGCCCCGGGTAGAGCCGTGAAGGTCGCGCTGGCTGACCGCGAGGACACGGCCCCTTCTACTGCGAGTTCTCCGTCGATGGAGATCGTGCACTGGAGCCAGCCGTCGGGATGTTCGGGGTTGGATGTGATGATGGTGAGCATGGGCATCGCGTCGATGCTCGACATCACGACGTTCTGCTTCCATGGCGCGACGCCGGCCTTGACCTGCTTCTCCTCTCCTTTGAGAGGGTCGCCGATGGCATAGGTCACCTCGAAGGAGCCGGTGCCGGTTACCTCGTAGGTGACCTTGGTCCCGCGTTTGCGCCGGAAGGGGAGGAACTTGTTGTTCATGTGCGGCCTCTGCGAAAGCGGACAAGGCGAAACTCTCAGTCATCCTCGCACTTGTTTCCGGGACGCCAGCGGAGTACCCGGCCCCCAGCGCTCAGGCCACCACCGCCCGAGGGGGTGCGCGCCCTCGGTGTGGTCATAGGGCCGACGGCGCTGCGCCCGCCTCTCACTTGGTCGGGTAGTGGTGGCCGACTGGGGCAGCGGTGGTGGGTTTGTGCCTCCAGATCGCGGGCGGATCCTTACGATGATCACCACCGTCCTTGGCGTGCACTCGGTCAGGCCCGCGTCGGCGGGGCAGGGTTTGAAGGGTGACGGCTGAGTTGAGGGCGGAGATCGTCGTGTGCCCGTACTGTGCGGCGGGCCGGGCTGATGGCCAGGCTCGTACGATCGCGGTGGTGGCCGGGTGCCGTCTGACGGTGACGTGGCATGTGCTGTCTTGCCCGCACTGTGCGGCTGATCGTGTCCTGGCGGGAGAGGACTGAGCCGGCCTCCGTCGGCGGGCCGGGCGTGGCCGTATCGCGGCTCGCCCTGGCGTTTCGCGGTGTTGGTGCCCGCGACTGTCTCCTGTACCTGCGCGAGCTTGGGTGAGGGGGTGGTTCAGGCACGCTGAAACAGGTCTCCGGCTTTCATCAGGCGTCGGCCACCCCATGCCAGGCCAGGACGGCGAGGCACTTCTCGACCCTCGGCGAGCCACTGGCGCTCGACGGCGTCGTAGATCGGCGCGTCGGACACCTGCCAGAATTCCTGGGCCGGCCGGGCGAGTCCGGCTCGCTCCAGTGGCGAAACGGTTTTCTGCTCCATGCCCGGTCCAACGAAATCGTCCGGCCGGCGTGGCGGCGCGTGACCATTCCGTCATGAACTGGGGGGAGGCGAAGGGCCGGGGGACCCGGCTTCGCCGACGGCCCCAGGCCCCAGGCCCCCGGGGGCCCCATGCCCCAGGCCCCCGGGGGTGGGGGCAGGGGCCGTCGTCGACACGGGGACGGGGGGTACGTGTCGCCGGGCTCAAGGGCCTGCGGCTTCCCCAAGTCCGCCGCCGGTCGGGCCGTTCAGGTCCGTACGCGACTGTTGAGGCCGTCGTGGCTGTCGGCGCCCGCCTCGTCGAACCAGTAGTCGCCGGCCGCGAGGTAGCGGAAGGAGTGCTCGGTCTTGCCGGGCAGAGCGACCGTGACCGCGCGGGTGCCGTCGCTGCGCGGCGTGAGCGTCGGACGCGTCCTCGCCACCGGCGAGGCATACACCCGCCCAGCACACCACAAGACAGGAACCAAACCGCGGCGCGGTGGTTGACCCTTGACCCGAACTCATCGCCGTGAACACGGCGATGTTGGATAGCGGCATGGTGAGACGCAAGAAGGCGAAGAAGAAGCGGCTCGTCTGGGGCATTCCGAAGGGGATCGTCCTGTTGGCGACGCCGGAGGGCTGGCGCACCAGTGTCCTCACCATGGAAGGCGGAATGCTCTGCGGGCGCCTGGACGTGCCGAGCACCACCGACCCACAAGACGCGCGGGCCGCGGCATCGGTGATGGTGACGGAACTCGCGCGCGACTTCCATGACACCGACGTCGAGGTGACCTGGGATCCGCCCCAGGAGCCCTGGTCATGGACCGCCCAAGTCACCCTCGCCACCGGCAACGAAACTCCTTCGCCGGCCACCGGTGGATAAACGTCAAGCTTAACGCCGGATGGACCCAGGTCCACGGGGAGGGCAGGCTCGGCGAGGTCCGCGTCAAGACGTCGACCGGCGACGCCCGGCTCGATACGACCGGCCCGCTGAAGCGGCACCGACGTGGAGTTCACGCCCGCCCCGTAGGCGCGTCTTGAAACGGCAGAGGGCCGCTCCCGCGCGGGAGCGGCCTCCTGACTTGCTGAACTCTCACAGGGGAGTAGCCCAGGCCGTGTCTGGTAAGCGCTATGCCTTGCCTGTGGCTTTGAACCGGAAGCCGAAGAGGCCGCCCTCTTCGTCGTCGGTGAGGCGGGGGCTGCGGATGTGGGGTTCGGGGTTGAATCCGCGCTGGGCGGCGGTGCTGAGGGTGTCGGTGTTGAGGGTGACGATGTACTGCATGTGCTCTTCCTCCGTCACTTCGGCTGCGAGCGCGAGGGCTCGCGCGACCTGCCGTTCGTCGACGCCGTCGTAGAGGTGGCTGTCGTGAATGAGGAAGTCAGGGCCGCGCTCGTGGCGGTGTGCGAGGACGGCCAGGATGAGGTCGAAGCAGAAGATGACCATGTTGTTGATGCCGCGGCTGTCGTCGGCGTCGATCCGGGGCGTGATACTGAGGCTGGTCCGGCCGGCCTCGATCGCGAGGTACGCTTCGCGGCCTTCGCCGTACAGGCGCTGGGCGTACCGGGAGAACAGCAGGATCGCTTCGTCTGTCTGTTGCCGGCGCTCTCGGAGGTCGAGGTCGACGGCGTGCTGCAGTTCGACGCTTTTGGCGGTGATCTGCCGGGCGCTGGCTTCGAGGGCCTGTGCTGCGTCGAAGCGGTGGCGAAGGGCACCGAGAGCGGCCTCCTCCCGGCCCAGGGCTGTCTGCAGGGCGGTCAGCGCTTCCAGCGCTCCACCGTCCGCCAGCTCGCGTAGGAGGCGGGCTTGGTCTTCGCCCAGGTCAGCACGTTCCTGACGCCGGGCGGCCAGGCGATGGGTGAGTTCCTGGATCTCCTCCTCCAGGAACCTGCGCCGGTTGCGAACGACGGAGTGATGGAACGCTTTGACGTCCTCGAAGCGGCGCCGGACCTGGTCGTTGAGGATGACGCCGAGCTCGCGGTAGGCCGGCTCGAGGTAGGACACCTCGACGTCGGTGGTCTCGGTGACGGCGCCCCGGAGTTCTTCGAGGTTGTGCTGGTCGATCACGTCGTCTTGGGCGAGCTGCTTGATCCGGCGGCTTACCTGGTCTGCCCGCTCTTTGAGGCGCTCGTATTCAGGGACAACCTGGAATGCGGCAACCTGCGCCCGCAGCCGTTCGACCTGTGCCTCGGCGAGAGTGATCTGGCCCCTCAGATCGGCCGTGGAACCGACGATCCGTCCCCATACGGGATCGTTGACCGCCTTCCTCAGCTGGTCTCTGGTTGCCTTGCGGGCATTGAGCTCGCGGTATCCGTTGACCAGCTGCCAGTCCAGGCCCAGGAGGTAGGACAGGTTTGACGATGCCTCTGCGGCGGCCTGCCGGGAGAACGTCCGGGTAGGCTCGTTGAAGCCGTGAGCGGAGACCCGGCGGATGAGGAACGACAGGAGCGTGCGACCGCTCACTCCGGGATGGTCGCCCTCCAGCCCGAAGAGGTCCCGCTCGATGACGCGATTCCACTGCTCAACGGACAGCTCGACGTCCTGGCCATCGGTGAAGAGTGTGTCGGCCGGCACGCCGGAGACGTCCCGGCTCAGCGACACGACCTTGGGACTGTCTCCGCGCCGTCGTACCTCAAGCGGATCGTCCTGCCACGGCCAATCCATAGCCAGGCTGAAGGTGATGTGGCGCAGGGCCTTGTTCGTGGCCAACGACCCAAAGGATTTCGCTCCCAAAAGGAAGTGAACGAGCTCGATCACGCTCGACTTGCCGGCACTGTTACGGCTGTCGGTCTCAGCCGACGAGGAGGTGGTGTCAGCGACCAGCAGGTTCAGTCCCGGCGACGGCCACGGCTCCGTCATCGCCGTGGCCCTCGTCCACCCCGACACCCCGTACACGCCCTACGACCGCCGGTACAACACCGGCTGGCG
>NZ_JBSFTP010000129.1:0-11401 GCF_053591315.1 Streptomyces sp. NPDC003042 | reverse complement strand
GTCCAGGCAGACGTTGGTGGCGATCCGGTACAGCCACGACCGGAGCGACGAGCGGCCCTCGAACTTCTCGTGGGCCCGCCAGGCGCGGACGTACGCCCGGGCGCCCGACGCGGGACCGGCGTTCAATGGACGTATGCGACGCAACAGGAAGCGGAGGGGGCTGACCGTGGTCGCCGCGCTCGCCCTGGCGGCCGGGACCTTTGCCGCCGCACCGTCGCCGAGCCCCGGTGGCTTCGACGTGGCGAGGGCCCTGGACACGCTGGACTCGCAGGTGCAGGACGGCATGCGGCGCACCGGGGTGCCCGGCGTCTCCGTGGCCGTGGTCCACGACGACAAGGTCGTCTACCTCAAGGGCTTCGGTGTCCGCAGCACCGATGCCCCGGGCGACAAGGTCGGCCCGGACACCGTCTTCCAGCTCGCCTCGGTCTCCAAACCGGTGGCCTCCACCGTCCTGGCACAGGCCCTCGGCGCCGACGGCTTCGACGACCCGCTCAAGGGCGTCACCCTCAAGGACCCATGGGTCAGCTCGCACGTCACGGCGGCCGATCTGCTCTCGCACCGCTCGGGCCTGCCGGATCACTCGGGCGACCTCCTTGAGGACCTGGGCTACGACCAGGCGTACATCCTGTCGCACCTGCGCTACGAGCCCCTCAGCCCGTTCCGCACCAGCTACGCGTACACCAACTTCGGCTTCACCGCGGCCGCCGAGGCCGTCGCCAAGGCCAAGGGCGTGCCCTGGGACAAGCTCTCCGAAGACCTGCTGTACAAGCCCGCCGGGATGACGCACACCAGCTCCCGCTTCAGCGATTACGAGAAGGCGGCCGACCGCGCCCTGACCCACGTCAAGACCGACGACGGCACCTGGAAGCCGCGCTACGTCCGCGACGCCGACGCGCAGACCGCGGCCGGCGGCGTCAGCTCCAACGCCCGGGACATGGCCCGCTGGCTACGCCTCCAGCTGGGCGGCGGAAAGATCGACGGCAATCAGGTCATCAACAGCGCCGGCCTGGCCGAGACCCACCTCCCGCACAGCATCAGCCAGCCGCCCGCCGAACCGAACACCCAGCCCGGCTACTACGGCCTGGGCTGGAACGTGCGCTACGACGACCACGGCCGCCTGCGCCTGAGCCACGCCGGCGCCTTCGCACTCGGCGCCAACACCAACGTCACCCTGGTCCCCGCCGAGAAGCTCGCCATCGTGGTGCTCACCAACGGCGCCCCCACGGGCCTCCCCGACACCGTCGCCCTCAATTTCTTCGACACCGCCGAGTTCGGCAAGCCCAGCCGGGACTGGCTGCCCGTGGTGGCCGAGGCCTACAAGCAGCAGCTCGGCGAGGGCCGCTCGAAGACGGACTTCGCCAAGCCGCCCGCGGACCCGAAGCCGGCCCGCGCGGACAGCGCGTACACCGGTACGTACACCAACCCGTTCTACGGGCGGGCCACCGTCACGGCCGGCCCGGGCGGCGGGCTGGTGCTGCACCTGGGACCGAAGCCGATGGCCTTCCCCCTCACCCACTACGACGGGGACACCTTCAGCTTCGAGACCGTCGGCGAGAACGCCATCGGCCGCACCGGGGTGACCTTCACCGACGGCAGGATGCGGGTGGAGTACCTGGACGCCAACGGCCTCGGCACCTTCGAGAAGGGCAGCTAGGGCGCGTCCTTCGGGTCACCTGGCTGACCGGATGAAGATGGCGGCGAGGTGGAGTCCGGCGAGGTAGGTGGTGGCTGTCTTGTCGTAGCGGGTGGCCAGGCCGCGCCACTGCTTGAGCTTGCTTGACGAGCTGTACCGACGGCTGCTGCGCCTCCACCTGGAGCCGGCGTTCGGCGGTCAGTACGTCAACACCATCAGCCCGGAGCGGCGCCAGGCCACGGGTGCCACCACCACGGCCAAGTCCTACCGCTTGCTGAAGGCCATCATGCAGACCACGGTCGAGGACGAGCTGATCCGACGCAACCCCTGTTCCATCCGCGGTGCGGGACGTGAGGACGCGGACGAGCGGCCCGTCGCCACCATCGACCAGGTCTTCGCGCTCGCCGAGGCCATCGGCATCCGCTGGCGGCTGATGGTCCTTCTGGGCGCCTTCGCTTCCATGCGCCCTGAAGAACTGGCCGAGTTGCGCAGGGCTGACATCGATCTCGACACCGGCTCGGTCCGGGTGCGGCGGGCCGCCCCGGAACTGAACACGGGCCGCCGGATGATCGGGGATCCCAAGTCCCGCGCGGGCAAACCGGAGATCATGCTGCCCGCCTTCGTCCTCCTCGACGTCCGCCGGCACCTGGATTGGTTCGCCCAGCCGGGACCCGTGGGACTGGTGTTCGTGGGGGAGAAGGGCGCTGCCCTGCGCGGCACCACCTTCGGCCGCAAGTGGCGCAAGGCCCGTGACGCGGTTGGCATGCCGAAGGAGTTCCGCTTCTACGACCTGCGCCACACCGGCAACACCCTCGCGGCCGACACGGGGGCCAAACTGAAGGACCTCAGGTCCGTGCGGGCCAGTCCTCTGAGCGGGCGCAGCTGATTCATCAGCACTCCACCAAGGAGCACCAGCGCGCGCTCGCCGACAACATCGACATCGACGTACGCCGCCAGCGGACCCAGCCGGACCGGTATCCGGATGGAACTACGGCAGCCACCGTCCACAAGCTCGTGCCACGGCTCCCGGCTCCGAGCGGGGCCGCTCGGAGGAGGTGACGCGCCTCTCCAGCGTGTGGCGCAGGTCATCGAGGATGCGTCTCGATATTCGGGACCATTCGGCGCCCCGTCGCAGCCGGCGCTGGCTTAGCCGCCAATCTGATGCCCCGTGAGGGGACTTATGGCACGCGAATGGCACGCGGGCTCTGAGAGGTCTAGACAACGACGAAGGCCCAGGTCGGTGACCTGGGCCTTCGTTCAAGAGCGGATGACGGGAATCGAACCCGCGCTATAAGCTTGGGAAGCTCATGTTCTACCATTAAACTACATCCGCACAGCGATCCAGTCGCCTGGATCCGTGTCCATGCACACTTTACCCCATGATCGACCCCCGGTGAATTCACTGCGGGGTCGTCGTCGTATGTGGGGTCCAGGGGGGCGGGTGGAGGCGGGAGTTGGGCGTACCGTGGGGCGCGGAGCGGCGGCTGGAGTGGGTCGCGATCATCCCCTAATGTGGCGATTCATCGCAGTACGGCTGGTTTGGGGAAAGGGACTCGATGGAGCACACCGTCGTCCGTTGTGCCGAAGGGCATGTATTCAGCACCGCTTCGTTCCCGTTGCAGCACCTCGGGGCCGGGCGGATCGGGCCCGGGCGGTTGCTGAGGTGTCCGCGGTGCGCGCGGCTGAGGCACGCGGTGCCCGTGGGCGGCGTCAAGCGGTAGCGGGCATTCCGGGTGGAGGCGCGCGGGGCCGTTCTCGATTGGGGTGGCCCGCGCCCTCTGCGTATCCTCGGGACGTGCTTCTCTCCGACAAAGACATCCGGGCCGAGATCGACAGCGGACGGGTTCGCATTGACCCGTTCGACGAGTCGATGGTGCAGCCCTCCAGCATCGATGTACGTCTCGACCGGTTCTTCCGGGTTTTCGAGAACCACCGCTACGCGCACATCGACCCCGCGGTCGAGCAGCCGGATCTGACCCGGATGGTCGAGCCGGAGGGGGACGAGGCGTTCATTCTGCATCCGGGCGAGTTCGTGCTCGCCTCGACCTACGAGGTCATCTCGCTCCCCGAGGACATCGCCTCCAGACTGGAGGGGAAGTCCAGCCTCGGCCGCCTCGGCCTGGTGACGCATTCGACCGCCGGCTTCATCGACCCCGGCTTCTCGGGCCACGTGACCCTGGAGCTGTCGAACCTCGCCACCCTGCCGATCAAGCTCTGGCCCGGCATGAAGATCGGGCAGCTGTGCCTGTTCCGGCTCAGCTCGCCCGCGGAGTTCCCGTACGGCAGCGAGCGGTACGAGTCCCGCTACCAGGGGCAGCGCGGCCCGACCGCCTCGCGCTCCTTCCAGAACTTCCACCGCACTCAGGTGAGGCACGAGGCATGAGCGCCGTACGCGAGAACCTGACCTACGAGGGTTTCGGGAACGCCGTGCGCGAGCTGGCGCAGACGATCGCCGACGACGGCTACGAGCCGGACATCATCCTGAGCATCGCCCGGGGCGGGGTCTTCGTGGCCGGCGGGCTCGCGTACGCGCTCGACTGCAAGAACATCCACCTGGTGAACGTCGAGTTCTACACCGGTGTGGGGACCACGCTGGAGATGCCGGTCATGCTGGCGCCCGTGCCCGACGCGATCGACTTCTCCGACAAGAAGGTCCTCATCGCCGATGACGTGGCCGACACCGGCAAGACGCTGAAGCTCGTGCACGACTTCTGCCTGGGAACGGTCGCCGAGGTGCGTTCGGCGGTCGTCTACGAGAAGTCGCACTCCCTCGTGAAGTGCGAGTACGTGTGGAAGAAGACCGACGAGTGGATCAACTTCCCCTGGTCCGTCGAGCCGCCCGTGGTCAGGCGCGAGGGCCAGGTCCTCGACGCCTGACGTGAACAGCGGAGGGGCCCGTCGCGCACCCTGCGCGGCGGGCCCCTTCTCCGTCTTCTCCGTCGCCGTTACAGCGTGCCGAGCTTGATGATCGACAGGAGCGCGACCAGCTGGATCGCGGAGGCGCCGAGCGCCTTCTGCCACGGCAGGTCGTGCGACTTGCTGATCAGCGAGGTGAAGAGCGCGCCGGCCGCGAGCCAGGTCACCCAGCCCAGGACCTGGACGAACATGTTGTCGCCGCCCAGGAACACCGCCACCAGCAGGCGCGGCGCGTCCGTGACCGACATGACCAGCATCGACAGGCCCACGGTCGGCTGCCACGCGCCGTCGCCGCCCAGCTGGCGGGCCAGCGTGTGCGTGACCGCGCCCAGGATCAGGCCGCAGATGACGAAGGCCACGCCGGTGCTCAGGACGATCGGGACCGCCTGCGTGAGGGTCGCCTTGATCGCGTCCTCGCGCGCCTTGTCGAAGCCGAAGACCGCGAGCATCCCGTAGAGGAAGGTCACGGTCAGCGCCGGGCCCCAGACGGCGTAGTCGCGCATCTGGAGGAACGTCGGACCCGGCCGCAGCACGATGCCGCGCAGGAGCGCCTTCCAGGGCAGCCGCGGTCCGGCCGGCGGAGCGGCGGCCGCCGCGCCCGCGTGATACGTCGCGCCCTGGCTGTACGGGTCCTCGCCGACGGAGAACGCCTGGGTGTGCCCCGGGTTGTTCGCGTACGAGGGCTCGTGCGGGGCCATGTACGGGCTCTGCGGCGGCTGCTGCTGGCCGTACGGGTCGAAGTACTCGGGCTCGCCGTGGCCCCCGGCGGTGGCCGCGCCCTGCTGCGGCCAGTGCTGCTGCGGGGGTGGTCCGGCGGGAGGGTACGGCTGATGGCCGTACGGGGTCTGCGGCGCTTGTTGCTGCTGCTGACCGTACGGCTGCTGCCGCGAGGGTTGTTGCGGAGGTTGCTGCGGCGTGCGGTTGTTGTCCCGGCCGCGTCCGATCCTGAATCCAGCCACGTGATCGAAAGTACCTGCTCCGCCGGGCGCCGGTGGCCGGGCAGCCGGAACACGTGGCCTTTGCGGCTGAGCTGTGACATCCCCTAGGGGATACCGGGGGTGGGGGATTTACGCGGCTGAGCGGGAGTTTGTGGGGGTTCGTTACGTTGCCTACGGAATGCGTACATATCGGGTCCGTAGCTTCGTCGGTGTCGCCCCCACGGAGTCACGAACGAGCAGGAGCCCCACCATGCGCAGCGCCCGCCGCACCACCCTTCGTACCGCCGCGGTCTTCGCCGGAGTCGCCGCCGTCCTGGCACTGCCGGTCGGATCCGCCTTCGCGGATTCGCCGACGGTGCCGGAGCCCGAGGTGCTGCCCGGCATCGAGCAGCCGGCCGTGGACCCGTCGCCCACCACCCCGCCGCCGACGCCGCCCGTGAAGGTCCGGGGGTACGTCACCACCGTGAAGCTGGCCGACGGGCCGGTCGCCAAGGTCTACAAGATCAGCGACGACCACTTCGAGGCGGACGTCTTCGCCGGGGGCATGAAGCTGGGCACCCTGGTCAGCAAGGGCGGCAAGCCGGCGTACGGGCAGAACAACGGCCTGCACGTGACCCTCCGGCCGAACGGCACGGTCACCTCGCGGGTCGAGGGCACGCAGAAGTCGATCGAGAAGCCGAAGCCGAAGCCGAAGCCGGTACCGACGCCGGAGGCGAAGAAGGAGAGCTCGGTCCGGATCACCATGCCGGACGGGCGGATCGCGAAGCTCGTCGACGGCCCGAAGGGCAAGCGCGTCGAGATCTCCACGCCGAACGGGAACCCGCTGGGCACGATCGACCTGAAGAACCCGAGCGCGCTGAACGATGGCTGGACGTACAAGCTGGTCCGGGACGGCAAGCGCGTGAAGTTCGTCGTCATCGACGGCAGGAACGGCGGCGACAGCTGGGTGTACGACTTCGCCACCGGGAAGCTGATCGAGAAGTACACGGCCGAGAAGCCGTCCCCCGCCGGGCTGGGCTTCGCCCTGCTGCGGGGCGGGCGAGGCTGATCCCGTCCCGGGTGGGACACACACGGAGCGGCCGGCTCCCCTGACGGGGGACCCGGCCGCTCCGGTGCTCGTGGCTACCGCCGGGGCCTACTTGGCGCCCTCGGGCTCCTCGGCCTCGGCGCCACCCTCGGCCTTCGCCTCCGGCTCGGCCGGGACCTTCGCCTTGAGCTCCGCGTCAGCGGCGGGCTTGGCATCGGCTTCGGGCTTGGGCTCCGCCTTGGCGGGTGCCTCGGGCTGGGCCTTGGCGGCGGGTGCCTCGGGCTGGGCCTTCGGCTCCGCGTCGGCGGCGGGCTTGGCCTCGGCTTCGGCCTTCGGCTCCGTCTTGGCGGGTGCCTTGGGCTCGGCCTTGGCGGCGGGTGCCCCGGGCTGGGCCTTGGGCTCCGCGTCGGCGGCGGGCTTGGCCTCGGCTTCGGGCTTGGGCTCGGCCTTGGCGGCGGGTGCTGCCTCGGCCTTCGGCTCCGTCTTGGCG
Source organism: Streptomyces sp. NPDC003042 (assembly GCF_053591315.1). Lineage (NCBI taxonomy): Bacteria > Bacillati > Actinomycetota > Actinomycetes > Kitasatosporales > Streptomycetaceae > Streptomyces > Streptomyces sp. NPDC003042. The sequence goes on along the minus strand of NZ_JBSFTP010000129.1, from coordinate 4,397 downwards.
GGTGCTGCGGGCTCCGCCTTGGCGGCGGGTGCCGCGGGCTCGGTCTTCGGCTTCGCCTCAGCGGCAGGCTTGGCCTCGGCCTTCGCAGCCACCGGCTCGGGCTTCGGCTCGGGCTCCGGCTCCGGCTCCGCGACCTTCACCGATTCCAGCAGCAGCTGCGCCACGTCCACGACCTGCACGGACTCCTTGGCCTGGCCGTCGTTCTTCTTGCCGTTGACCGAGTCGGTCAGCATGACCAGGCAGAACGGGCAGGCGGTGGAGACGATGTCCGGGTTCAGGGACAGGGCCTCGTCGACGCGCTCGTTGTTGATGCGCTTGCCGATCCGCTCCTCCATCCACATCCGCGCGCCACCGGCGCCACAGCAGAAGCCCCGCTCCTTGTGGCGGTGCATCTCCTGCTGCCGCAGCCCCGGCACGGACGACATGATCTCGCGCGGCGGCGTGTAGACCTTGTTGTGCCGGCCCAGGTAGCACGGGTCGTGGTACGTGACCAGGCCGTCGACCGGCGTCACCGGCACCAGCCTGCCCTCGTCGATCAGGTGCTGGAGCAGCTGCGTGTGGTGGATGACCTCGTACTCGCCGCCGAGCTGCGGGTACTCGTTCGCGATGGTGTTGAAGCAGTGCGGGCAGGTCGAGACGATCCGCTTCGCCGACTTCGGCTTCTTCGTCGCCGGATCGTCGTCGTCCTCACCGAAGGCCATGTTCAGCATGGCCACGTTCTCCTGGCCGAGCTGCTGGAACAGCGGCTCGTTGCCCAGGCGGCGCGGCGAGTCACCGGTGCACTTCTCGTCGCCGCCCATGATCGCGAACTTGACGCCCGCGATGTTCAGCAGCTCGGCGAAGGCCTTCGTGGTCTTCTTGGCCCGGTCCTCCAGCGCGCCCGCGCAGCCGACCCAGTAGAGGTAGTCGAACTCCGACAGGTCCTCGACGTCCTTGCCGACGATCGGAACCTCGAAGTCCACCTCCTTGGTCCACTCGACGCGCTGCTTCTTCGCCAGGCCCCAGGGGTTGCCCTTCTTCTCCAGGTTCTTGAGCATCGTGCCCGCCTCCGACGGGAACGCGCTCTCGATCATCACCTGGTAGCGCCGCATGTCGACGATGTGGTCGATGTGCTCGATGTCGACCGGGCACTGCTCCACGCACGCACCGCAGGTCGTGCACGACCACAGCACGTCCGGGTCGATGACGCCGTTCTCCTCGACCGTGCCGATCAGCGGGCGCTCGGCCTCCGCGATGGCGGAAGCCGGGACGTCCTTGAGCTGCTCAGGCGTGGCCTTCTCGTTGCCCTCCATGTCCTTGCCGCCGCCGGCCAGCAGGTACGGGGCCTTGGCGTGCGCGTGGTCGCGCAGCGACATGATCAGGAGCTTGGGGGACAGCGGCTTGCCGGTGTTCCAGGCGGGGCACTGCGACTGGCAGCGACCGCACTCCGTGCAGGTGGAGAAGTCGAGGATGCCCTTCCAGGAGAACTGCTCGACCTGCGAGACGCCGAAGACGTCGTCCTCGCCCGGGTCCTCGAAGTCGATCTCCTTGCCACCGCTGGTCATCGGCTGGAGTGCGCCGAGCGCGACGGCGCCGTCGGCGTTCCGCTTGAACCAGATGTTCGGGAAGCCGAGGAAGCGGTGCCAGGCGACACCCATGTTGGTGTTGAGCGAGACGACGATCATCCAGATCAGCGAGGTGCCGATCTTGATCATCGCGGTGAAGTAGATGGCGGTCTGCAAGGTACCGAGCGAAAGCCCGTCGAAGGCGAGCACCAGCGGGTACGAGACGAAGTACGCCGGGTCGTACGAGTCCACGTGGTGGATCGCGCCCTCAAGGCCGCGCAGCGCGAGGATCGCGAGGCCGATGGTCAGGATGATGTACTCGACGAAGTACGCCTGCCAGGCCTTCGAGCCGGTGAAGCGCGACTTGCGACCGGCCCGCGAGGGCAGGCTGAGCAGCCGGATGACGATGAGCACGAGGATGCCCACGACCGTCATCAGGCCGATGAACTCGATGTACATCTCGAACGGCAGGAAGCCGCCGATGACCGGCAGCGTCCAGTCGGCCTGGAAGAGCTGGCCGTACGCCTGTGCCAGCGTCGGCGGCAGGGTCAGGAAGCCGATCGCGACGAACCAGTGCGCGAAGCCGACGATGCCCCAGCGGTTCATCCGGCTGTGGCCGAGGAACTCCCTGACCAGGGTGAGCGTTCGATCCTTCGGGCGGTCCGTGCGGCGGCCTGCCGGTACGGGCTGGCCGAGCTTCACGAACCGGTAGATCTGCGCCACGGCTCGGGCGAGCAGCGCGACGCCGACCACGGTCAGAACCAGCGACACGATGATCGCGGCGAGTTGCATGGGAGGGCTCCTCGGGCGGGACTTACTAAGCGGTAACTTATTGAGTCAAGGCTTGAGGTTACCCATTCCCCGCGCCGCAATGTAGGTGAGCGAGCGGTGATCTGTGTCGCTCAGGCATGCCTCTGTCGGTAGGCGGCCCGAGGGGTTTGGGCGAGGATCGCGAGATCCATTCCCAGCCAGTGACTCTCCACATAGTGCAGGTCGAGCAGGGTCATCTCCTCCCAGGGGAGGTCGGAGCGAGTGCCGATCTGCCACAATCCTGTCATTCCGGGACGTACGAGAAGCCGCTCGGGGCGGTCCGTACGCGTTTCCGGGCGCGGCCCGACCAGCGACATCTCGCCGCGCACCACGTTCAGCAGCTGCGGCAGCCCGTCCAGCGCGCACCGCCGGACCGCGGCCCCGAGACGGCCCGCGCCGTCCGTGCGCAGCCGCCAGGTCCGAAACGGCCGCCCGGCCAGTCCGACCGCCGGTTCCCGTACGAGGACCCGCGTGCGCGTCGTCGCGTACAGCAGGGCGGCGGTCAGTGTGAGCGGGGTGGCGAGCGCGGCCAGCAGGATCACCGCGCCGATGAGGTCGAGCACCCGCTTGGCCTGTGGCCTGGCCGGCCGTTTCCCTGGGCGGGCGGGGAGGGTGAGCTGTAGGGGCATGCCAGCACCGTGCCGGACGGGTGCTGCGGCGGTCCTGCGCCGCGCGGCCCGGGTCCCCCGCTCGGCCCCGGCGTGTGCGGCGCCGTTGCTGGGGGCTCCGCCCCCAGACCCCCGCGCCTCAAACTCCCCCAGCTACTGCTGGTGAGGGGCCCCTGGCGGGGCTGGGCTGGTCGGCCCCGGGCAACCCCGGCCGCCACCGCGGGATGGCATGAGCGTAAGGGGGGCCTAAAGGTTGAGCCTCCTAGGCTCACCTCTGTTGACGCCGACGCAGCGATCCGGCATTCTTGAGCCTGTTCCACTCAAGTCAGCTGGAGGAATCGAAATGGCACGTGCGGTCGGCATCGACCTGGGCACCACTAACTCCGTCGTCAGCGTTCTGGAAGGCGGCGAGCCCACCGTCATCACCAACGCCGAGGGCGCCAGGACCACGCCGTCCGTCGTCGCCTTCGCCAAGAACGGCGAGGTCCTCGTCGGCGAGGTGGCCAAGCGCCAGGCGGTCACGAACGTGGACCGGACCATCCGCTCCGTCAAGCGCCACATGGGCACTGACTGGAAGATCAACCTGGATGGCAAGGACTTCAACCCGCAGCAGATGAGCGCCTTCATCCTGCAGAAGCTGAAGCGCGACGCCGAGGCGTACCTGGGCGAGAAGGTCACGGACGCGGTCATCACCGTCCCGGCCTACTTCAACGACTCCGAGCGCCAGGCGACGAAGGAGGCCGGCGAGATCGCGGGCCTGAACGTCCTGCGTATTGTCAACGAGCCGACTGCGGCCGCCCTGGCCTACGGTCTCGACAAGGACGACCAGACCATTCTCGTCTTCGACCTCGGCGGCGGCACCTTCGACGTGTCGCTCCTCGAGATCGGCGACGGTGTCGTCGAGGTCAAGGCCACCAACGGTGACAACCACCTCGGTGGCGACGACTGGGACCAGCGCGTCGTCGACTACCTCGTGAAGCAGTTCCAGAACGGCCACGGCGTCGACCTGGGCAAGGACAAGATGGCCGTGCAGCGTCTGCGCGAGGCCGCCGAGAAGGCGAAGATCGAGCTGTCCTCCTCCACGGAGACCTCGATCAACCTGCCCTACATCACGGCCTCCGCCGAGGGCCCGCTGCACCTGGACGAGAAGCTCACGCGCTCGCAGTTCCAGCAGCTCACCGCGGACCTGCTCGACCGCTGCAAGACCCCCTTCCACAACGTCATCAAGGACGCGGGCATCAACCTGTCCGAGATCGACCACGTGGTCCTGGTCGGCGGCTCCACCCGCATGCCGGCCGTCGCCGAGCTCGTCAAGGAGCTCACCGGCGGTCAGGACGCCAACAAGGGCGTCAACCCGGACGAGGTCGTCGCGATCGGCGCGACCCTCCAGGCGGGTGTGCTGAAGGGTGAGGTCAAGGACGTCCTGCTCCTCGAC
>NZ_JBSFTP010000128.1:0-11432 GCF_053591315.1 Streptomyces sp. NPDC003042 | reverse complement strand
CGCAGCGACATCGCGTAGCGACGCGACGAAGGAGCGCTCTTGAGGGGCCGGCCCGAACCGGAGAGACGATGAGACTGACGGGAAGCCCCCATACCCTCCCTGATCCCGGATCACTGGACACCGACCCCCACACCCCCGGCCCACCCCCCGATTCCGCCAACGGAACTCGCCCCCCGATCCTGCGCCAGGACAGAATCGACCTTGTTCGTTTCGTTCGCTTCGTTCGCCTCTTGCTTGTTTGAGACTCTGGGCGGGTGTCTGAGACGACGTACGGCATCGGCGAAGGCCCTGCGGCCAGAGTGAGTCTCGCGCTGCCCGAAGGGACAGCCGGGGCGATCCGTTCACGGGCACGAGTACGCGATCGACGCAGCTGTGGCTGAGGCCGCGTTGCGGCAACGTCGTCCCGTCGTTCTGCTGACGTCTGATGTCGACGACATGACGAAGCTCTGTGGCGGGCGGGTGCGGATCGTCGGCGTCTGACGCCGGGGCGGCGGCCCGCCAGTCGCTGAACGTGGGCAGCGCGTAGCGATCCGGGGCCGGCCTCTGTCCGGCTGATGTGCCGCCGGCCGTCGGGAACCGGACGGATTCCTACCCCACCCGCACCACCGGAGTGATCGTCGTCTCCACCGGTCCGCGGGCGTCCGCCTCGCGTTGGCGTTCCGCGCTGTCGCTGATCCGGAGCAGCAGGGCGATCATGATCCAGTTGGCCAGGAGGGACGAGCCGCCCTTGGCCAGGAACGGCAGGGCCTTGCCGGTCAGGGGGATCAGCCCCGTGACGCCGCCCGCGACCACGAAGACCTGGAGGGCCAGCGCCGAGGCCAGGCCCACGGCCAGCAGCTTGCCGAAGGGGTCGCGCGCGGCCAGTGCCATGCGCAGCCCCCGCTGCACGAGGAGGGCGTACAGCAGCAGGACGGCCATGACGCCGGCCAGGCCGAGTTCCTCGCCCACCGTCGTCAGGATGAAGTCGCTGCGGCCCGCGAACTTGATCAGCTCGGGGTGTCCCATGCCCAGTCCCGTGCCCGAGATGCCGCCCGTGCCGAAGCTGAAGAGCGCCTGGGCCGACTGGTCCGAGGTCACCCCCGCCGGCCGGTTCTCCCAGTAGTACGACAGCGGTTCCAGCCAGGCCGCCACGCGCGCCTTGACGTGCGGTTCGGTCGAGCCCACCGCGAAGGCGCCCACCGCGGCCATGAGCAGGCCGCACACGATCCAGCTGGTGCGTTCAGTGGCCACGTAGAGCATCACCACGAAGACGCCGAAGAAGATCAGCGAGGTGCCGAGGTCGCGTTCGAAGACCAGTACCAGCATGGAGACGATCCACACCGTGACGATGGGGCCGAGCTGGCGCATGGGAGGCAGCCGGACGCCGAGGAACCTGCGGCCCGTCAGGGCCAGTGAATCCCGGTGGATGACGAGGTACCCGGCGAAGAAGACCGCGATCATGATCTTCACGAACTCGCCGGGCTGGAGCGAGAAGCCGAAGAGGATGATCCAGCGCTTCGCGCCGTAGGTGTCCGCGCCGAAGAACGCCGGTGCGATCAGCAGCACCAGGGCGACGGCCATCGTGATGTAGATGAAGCGCTGGAGCAGCCGGTGGTCGCGCAGCAGCGCCACCACCAGGATGCATGCGGCGACGCCGACCACCGTCCACAGCAGTTGTCCGGGCGCGTTGGGGTCGGCGTTGTACCGCTCGATGTATCCCTGGTCGAGCCGGTGCAGCAGGACCAGCCCGAGCCCGGTGAGCAGCATGGCGAGCGGGAAGACCAGCGGATCCGCGTACGGCGCGAAGCGGCGTACGCCCAGGTGGCCCACCAGTGACAGCAGGGTGAGGCTGATGGTGAAGTCGGTGAGGTTACGCGGCAGCTCGTCGTTCATCGCCAGCCCGGCGCCGGCATGGCCGAAAACGGCGATGCCGACGACCAGGACGAGCAGCAATGCTTCGGTACGGCGGCGGGCGCCCGACACCGTCAGGGGCCTCAGCCCCCGCACGGGATGCCGCCGCCGTCGATGCCCTTCTGCGGCTGCGGCTGCGGCTCCGGCTGCGGCGTCGGCTCCGGCGGCGGAGCGTGACCGATCTGCTCGGCAATCAGGCGCTTTATCTTCATATCGGCTATGACGTTGATGTGCTTCCCGCGGTTGCTTCTGAGCCCCGGATGCAGGGTCGCGGGTGACCCGGGGAACGGCCCCGGGAACGGCCCCGAGGGGTCTCGACGCGCAACGCCCGGGGGCGAGAATTGGCACTCCGCTTGACCGAGTGCTAATCACCGGAATAGTCTCGCACCTGGCACTCACCACTGGTGAGTGCCAACACAGCGACAGGCAGGTCCGGCACCCGCGACGACGGATCGACCTGGTCGCCACCTCAGACAGTTAACCCCGGATCTCCGAAGGGGGAGGTCGGATCGTGACGACCGCCAGCTCCAAGGTTGCCATCAAGCCGCTCGAGGACCGCATTGTGGTCCAGCCGCTCGACGCCGAGCAGACCACGGCCTCTGGCCTGGTCATCCCGGACACCGCGAAGGAGAAGCCCCAGGAGGGCGTCGTCCTCGCGGTCGGTCCGGGTCGCTTCGAGGACGGCCAGCGTCTTCCGCTGGACGTCAGCGTCGGCGACATCGTGCTGTACAGCAAGTACGGCGGCACCGAAGTGAAGTACAGCGGCGAGGAGTACCTCGTCCTCTCGGCTCGCGACGTGCTCGCGATCGTCGAGAAGTAATTCTCTTCTCCAGTATTGCTTTGAGCTACGCCCCTGGTCACCCTGCTGATGCCGGGCGGCGAGGGGCGTAGTTCGTTCTAGGCGGTGGAGGTCGCGGTGAGCGGCCGAGGATCGCAACGAGAGGACTGAACCGCTCCCATGCCGAAGATTCTGAAGTTCGACGAGGACGCCCGTCGCGCCCTCGAGCGCGGCGTCAACAAGCTTGCCGACACGGTGAAGGTGACGATCGGCCCCAAGGGCCGCAACGTCGTCATCGACAAGAAGTTCGGCGCGCCCACCATCACCAACGACGGTGTCACCATCGCCCGCGAGGTCGAGCTCGACGACCCGTACGAGAACCTGGGCGCTCAGCTCGTGAAGGAGGTGGCGACCAAGACCAACGACATCGCGGGTGACGGCACCACCACCGCCACCGTGCTGGCCCAGGCTCTGGTCCGCGAGGGTCTGCGCAACGTCGCCGCGGGTGCTTCCCCGGCCGCCCTGAAGAAGGGCATCGACGCCGCGGTCAAGGCCGTCTCCGAGGAGCTCCTCGCGACCGCCCGCCCGATCGAGGACAAGTCCGACATCGCCGCCGTGGCCGGGCTCTCCGCCCAGGACTCGCAGGTCGGCGAGCTCATCGCCGAGGCGATGGACAAGGTCGGCAAGGACGGCGTCATCACCGTCGAGGAGTCCAACGCCTTCGGCCTGGAGCTCGAGTTCACCGAGGGCATGGCCTTCGACAAGGGCTACCTGTCCCCGTACATGGTGACCGACCAGGAGCGTATGGAGGCCGTCCTCGACGACCCGTACATCCTGATCCACCAGGGCAAGATCGGCTCCATCCAGGACCTCCTGCCGCTGCTGGAGAAGGTCATCCAGGCGGGCAGCTCCAAGCCGCTGCTGATCATCGCCGAAGACGTCGAGGGCGAGGCGCTCTCCACCCTCGTCGTCAACAAGATCCGCGGCACCTTCAACGCGGTAGCCGTCAAGGCCCCCGGCTTCGGTGACCGCCGCAAGGCGATGCTCCAGGACATGGCCACCCTCACCGGTGCCACCGTCATCGCCGAGGAGGTCGGCCTCAAGCTCGACCAGGCCGGTCTGGACGTACTGGGTTCCGCCCGCCGCGTCACGATCTCCAAGGACCAGACCACCATCGTCGACGGCGGCGGCAACTCCGCCGACGTCGCGGGCCGTGTCAACCAGATCAAGGCCGAGATCGAGTCCACGGACTCCGACTGGGACCGCGAGAAGCTGCAGGAGCGGCTGGCGAAGCTCGCCGGCGGCGTCTGCGTCATCAAGGTCGGCGCCGCCACCGAGGTGGAGCTCAAGGAGAAGAAGCACCGCCTTGAGGACGCCATCTCGGCGACCCGCGCCGCGGTCGAGGAGGGCATCGTCTCCGGCGGTGGCTCCGCGCTCGTCCACGCCGTCAAGGTCCTCGAGGGCAACCTCGGCCTGACCGGCGACGAGGCCACCGGTGTCGCGGTCGTGCGCCGCGCCGCCGTCGAGCCGCTGCGCTGGATCGCGGAGAACGCCGGCCTCGAGGGCTACGTCATCACCGCGAAGGTGGCCGAGCTCGAGAAGGGCCAGGGCTTCAACGCCGCGACCGGCGAGTACGGCGACCTGGTCAAGGCCGGCGTCATCGACCCGGTCAAGGTCACCCGTTCCGCGCTGGAGAACGCCGCCTCCATCGCCTCCCTGCTGCTCACGACCGAGACCCTGGTCGTCGAGAAGCCGGCGGAGGACGAGGGCGACGCCGGTCACGGCCACGGTCACGGCCACAGCCACTGAGGCTCGCGCCCGAAGTGACGCGAAGGCCCCCGTCCCGCCGTTTCGTACGGCGGGACGGGGGCCTTCCCGTTGGTCGTGAGGGGTGAAGGGGCGGGTCACATCTCGATGACGCCCAGCTCCCGCATCACCTTCATGACGTCGTAGTGCCACCAGCCCTCGGCGATCTTGCCGTCCTTGCAGCGGAAGGTCGTCTGGCCGGTCGCGCTCACGTCCTTGCCGGTCGGCGCGACGCCCATGAAGTCACCCGTGTGCCGTGCGTTCCAGGTCCACAGGGTGGTGACGTAGTCGCCTTCGGCGATCTGGTGGTCCTTGGTGAAGCTCATCTCGAACGCGGACCGCCACATGTTCAGGTCCGCCATCAGCCCGTCGATGCCCTGGGCGTTGGGATCGGCCTGGAAGATGTCGTGGTCGACGTAGTCGGAGGCGAAGATCTCCTCGGCGACGGAGCGGTCCCCCGACATGGCCAGCTCGTCGAACATTCGGTCCACGACCAACTTGTTGAGGTTCTCGTCGCGGACCACGTCCAGGTTGGTGAAGGTCGGCATCCCCTCGCACAGCGACACCATCTCCTGGAACATCCTGTCCGTCTCCGGGAGATGAGAGTTCTTCATGGCCTCTTCGTGCGAGGGGAATTCGACCAACTCCACGTAGTGGTCCTCGGCCTCGCGGTCCTTGCCCACGATGCTGTGGGTCACCGTGCGCTTGCCCTGACTCTGCGAGACGTACCGGTCCAGCAGCTGGTTGAGGTCATCCTGCCGCCGGGTCCTGTAATCGATTATCTGTACGAATGTCATGGCGCCTCCCGGGACTTGGGTCGGACATATCCAGTTTAGGGAGATTGCACCCATTCGGCCGTGCTACCCGCCGGTTTACTGAGGCCCGTACTTGCGGCCAGTACGGGACGACACGCCGCCCAGCAGTCCGCGCGGGGTCAGCTTCACCACACCCATCAGCGCCTTGTACCGCGGGTCCGGGATCGACACGGTCTTGCCGCGCGCCAGGTCGGCCAAGGCCGCGGCCACCAGCTTGTCGGCGTCCAGCCACATCCAGCCGGGGATGTTGTCCGTGCCCATGCCGGCCCGTTCGTGGAACTCGGTCCGCACGAAACCGGGGCACAGGGCCATCAGCCGCACCCCGGACCCCGACAGGTCCTTCGCCGCGCCCTGGGTGAACTGCACGACCCAGGCCTTGCTGGCGCCGTAGGTGCCGCGCGGCACGAACGCGGCTACCGAGGCCACGTTGATGACCCCGCCGCGGCCGCGCGTACGCATCGACTCCGTGGCCGCCGAGGTCAGCCTCAGCACCGCCTCGATGTGCACCTTCAGCATGGTCAGCTCGTCGGCCATGGAGACCTCGAGGTAGCGGCCCTTGTTGCCGAAGCCGGCGTTGTTGACCAGCAGGTCCACGGGGTGCGTACGGTCACCGAGGCGGGCCTCGACCGCCGCGATGCCCTGCTCCGTGGAGAGGTCGGCGGCCAGTACCTCGGCCTCGATGCCGTGCCGGTCGTGCAGCTCGGTGGCCTGCTCGGCCAGCCGCTCGGTGTCGCGGGCCACCAGCACGAGGTTGTGCCCCTGGGCGGCGAGCCGGCGGGCGAAGGCGGCGCCGATGCCCGCCGTGGATCCCGTAATCAACGCAGTCGTCATAGGCGCAACCTAGCTGCCCGGGTCAGCCGCCGTGCTTGCGGAGGCGGGCGTGTACGTCCCGGTGGGCCTCCGGCAGCCCGGCAGGGCGGCGTTCACGTCGATGCCGTGGCGCGGCCGACGTTCGGGGAGGTCAGGTGAATGCCGTCAGGTCGGCCGAGAGCACCCAAAGGCTGCGCCGAATATTGGCTTCGCAGTCAAAGCCGGGCTTATGCTCGAAGGGTGATAGAGGCACGTCATCTCCGAGTTCTGCGCGCTGTCGCCGGGACCGGGTCCTTCTCCGCCGCCGCCCGCGAACTCGGCTGCACCCAGCCCGCCGTCTCCCAGCAGATGAAGGCGCTGGAGCAGTCGGCCGGCACCCCGCTGCTGATCCGCACGGGCCGCGAGATGCGGCTGACGCAGGCCGGCGAGGCCCTGGTCCGGCATGCCGCCGGGATCCTGGCCGGGCTGACGGCCGCCGAGGAGGAGGTCGCGGCCATCGCCGGACTGCGCGCGGGAAGGGTACGGCTCGTCTCCTTCCCCAGCGGCAGCTCCACGCTGGTGCCCACCGCCCTGGCGGCCATGCGCGCCGCGCACCCGGGCACCCGTATCTCGCTGGTCGAGGCCGAACCGCCGCGGTCCGTCGAGATGTTGCGCGAGGGCGACTGCGACCTCGCGCTGGCCTTCCGCTACGGAGGGGCCCCGGGGTCGGCGGCCGAGTGGGAGGACCTCGTGGTCACTCCGCTGCTGACCGACCGGCTCGTCGGGCTGGTCCCCGAGGGGCACCGGCTGGCGGGGGCCGAGCGGGTGGGGATGGCGGAACTGGCCGGTGAGCCCTGGATCGCGGGCTGTCCGCGCTGCCGCCGCCATCTGGTGGAGGTGTGCGAGAGCGCGGGTTTCACCCCGCGCATCGATTTCGCCACCGACGACTACCCGGCCGTGGTGGGGCTGGTCGGGGCGGGGCTGGGGGTCGCGGTGCTGCCGGAGCTGGCGGTGGAGTCCGTACGGGCCAAGGGCGTGAGCACCCTGGTCGTGGAGCCGGCCGTCGAGCGGGAGATCGTGGCGCTGACCCTGCCGGATCTGGCGCGCGTACCGGCGGTGGCGGCGACCCTGGGCGAGCTGGCACGGGCCGCCACGCGGCGGCCGTAAGGCGGTACGGCCGAACGCGTGACGTCCCGGTCCTGCGCCGCGTGCGACACGCCCGGGCGTGCGCACGGATCCGACGAAACGTTCCTGCTGATCGGGTGCCGGGAAGGCCGCGCCTTTCTCCGGCTGATGCGTGGACCTGTCAGTGCGGAGCGATGGGGCCGATCGCACTCGACGCCGGGATCAGCCGATGCCGTGCACGGCCCATCAGTTCCTCACGCTCGTCCTCGGTGAGGCCGCCCCACACCCCGTAGGGCTCGCGGACGGCGAGAGCATGCGCGGCGCATTCCGAACGCACCGGGCATCGCATGCAGACCTCTTTAGCCGAGGCCTCGCGCGCGCTCCTGGCCGCGCCCCGCTCGCCTTCCGGGTGGAAGAAGAGGGAGCTGTCGACCCCGCGGCAGGCAGCCAGCAGCTGCCAGTCCCAGAGGTCGGCGTTCGGTCCGGGGAGGCGGGAGAAATCTGCCATGGGTAGTCCTCTTGGTGCCGGTACTGAGGCGGATACGGTCCAAGTCTCCACACCTACTGTCAGAGTAGATGTAAATATGACTCATTGGGAATCTAGCCTCAGACACGTGCCGAACGGAAGAAAAGCCGCCAAATAGGGCATAGCTCCAGATGGAGGACAGTCGACTCGCGCCTCCAACGCCGTGATCGCTTCCTCACGTAGAGTGCCGAAGGTGTCCGTCCGACCCGTAACTCTTTCGAGTGACCGTCGTTGAGAGAGCGAGTGCGGTTGAACCAAGAAGTTCCCGGACAGATGTCCGAGGACGTCGACCGCACAGGTGACGATACGTACCAGCCTGGAGGCTCAAGGTGACGCGCATCAGCAGCTGCGGAGGGCGGTCATGACATCCGTCCTCGTCTGCGACGACTCCCCGCTTGCCCGAGAGGCGCTCCGTCGCGCGGTTGCCACCGTGCCCGGCGTCGAGCGTGTGACGACGGCAGCCAACGGCGAGGAAGTCCTCCGCCGCTGGGGTGCCGACCGATCCGACCTGATTCTGATGGATGTCCGGATGCCCGGCCTCGGCGGTGTCGAGACGGTCCGCCGGCTCCTCTCGGCCGACCCGGGTGCCCGCATCATCATGCTGACGGTCGCCGAGGACCTGGACGGCGTGGCCCTCGCGGTCGCCGCCGGTGCCCGGGGCTATCTGCACAAGGACGCCTCGCGCGCCGAACTGCGGGCCACGGTCACCCAGGCTCTCGCCGACCCGACCTGGAGGCTGGCCCCGCGCCGGCTCCGCTCGGCCGAGATGGGCGCCGCGCCCACGCTCACCGCGCGTGAGATCCAGGTCCTGGAGGGGATGAGCCACGGCCGGTCCAACGCGGAGATCGGGCGCGAGCTCTTCCTCTCCGAGGACACGGTCAAGACGCATGCCCGCAGGCTGTTCAAGAAGCTCGGCGCCTCGGACCGGGCGCACGCCGTGGCACTCGGGTTCCGCTGGGGCCTGGTCCGCTGACCGCGAGGCCGGCGGGCGGCTGTCGAGAGCGGTCCCGTCCGCCACCGGCGGACGGGGCGGCCCTTCGTCGGCCGCTTCCCCCGGCCACCGGTGGCACCGCGCCCCGCACCCGTCGGGGCGGGCGCCGCTCGCGTCCCGCCGTATCCGGTGCGCGGTCGGGGATTGGCGGGGCAGAATCAGGGGGACGTGTCGCTTCGGGCGCGATGCCGCATGCTTGAGGTGTGCCGCATTCTTGGAGACGTCGAGTCCTCGGGGAGATTCGGGCCGAGCGGAGGGGAGGGCGCAGATGATGAGTTCCGGCGCACCCGCTCATAACGCTTCGACGCACAACGCCGACCGTGGTGCCGCGAATCCTCCGGCGCCAAGGCACCATGGATTGATGCGTGACGACGAGGCCCTGGGGTCACCCCCGGCCACAGGCCCCACCGGCGCCGCCAAAGGCGGCGGCTCCGGGGCCGTCAGCGCGCTCGTACGCCGTGCGGTGGACGGTGACGAACAAGCCACGCACGACCTGCTCGCCTTCGTACACCCCCTCGCCATCCGCTATTGCCGCACCCGGCTGTCGCGACTTCCGGGTGACGCTCGTCACTTCGTGGAGGACCTGGCGCAGGAGGTCTGCGTCGCCGTCCTGATGGCCCTGCCCCGCTACCGGGACACCGGACGCCCCTTCGAGGCGTTCGTCTTCGCCATCGCCGCGCACAAGGTCGCCGACCTCCAGCGGGCCGCCATGCGGCATCCCGGGAGCACGGCCGTGCCGTCCGACGAGATGCCGGAGCGGCCGGACGACTCGCTCGGGCCGGAGGAGCGGGCGCTGCTCAGCAGTGACGCCGCCTGGGCCAAGAAGCTGCTGGCCAACCTGCCGGAGAACCAGCGCGAGCTGCTCGTACTGCGGGTGGCCGTCGGGCTGACGGCGGAGGAAACCGGCCAAATGCTGGGGATGTCGCCGGGAGCGGTGCGCGTCGCGCAGCACCGGGCGCTCAGCCGGCTCCGCGCGCTCGCCGAGCAGTAGGCGACCTCGCAGGCCTCCTGGGAGTCCTACGACTCGTAGGAAGCCACGAAACTTCCACTCGGTCTTGGTCGTGGAATGAGACGCTGCGGGATCCCGTTAGCATGGACATCCGCGCTGAGCAAGACCATTTGGGAAGGTGTCATGACTGACAGCGGTTCGACTGGAGTGCCCGACAAATTCGCCACGCTCGGACTGACCTACGACGACGTGCTGCTGCTGCCGGGCGCGTCGGACATGTCGCCTGACGCGATCGACACCTCCTCCCTCATCTCGCGGAACGTGCGCGTGAACGTTCCGCTGCTGTCCGCCGCCATGGACAAGGTCACCGAGGCCCGCATGGCCATCGCGATGGCCCGTCAGGGAGGCGTCGGCGTACTGCACCGCAATCTCTCCATCGCCGACCAGGCCAACCAGGTCGACCTGGTCAAGCGCTCCGAGTCCGGCATGGTCACCGACCCGATCACGGTGCACCCGGACGCGACGCTGGGCGAGGCCGACCAGCTCTGCGCGAAGTTCCGCATCTCCGGCGTCCCGGTCACCGACGCGGCGGGCAGGCTGCTCGGCATCGTGACCAACCGCGACATGGCCTTCGAGTCGGACCGCAGCCGCCAGGTGCGCGAGGTCATGACCCCGATGCCGCTGGTCACGGGCAAGGTCGGCATCTCCGGTGTGGACGCCATGGAGCTGCTGCGCCGCCACAAGATCGAGAAGCTTCCGCTGGTCGACGACGCGGGGATCCTCAAGGGCCTCATCACGGTCAAGGACTTCGTCAAGGCCGAGCAGTACCCGAACGCCGCCAAGGACCGGGAGGGACGCCTGCTGGTCGGCGCGGCCGTCGGCGTCGCCGGTGACGCGTACGAGCGCGCGCAGGCCCTGATCGAGGCGGGCGCCGACTTCATCGTCGTCGACACCGCACACGGCCACTCGCGCCTCGTCGGCGACATGGTCGCCAAGATCAAGTCGAACTCCACGGTCGACGTCATCGGCGGAAACGTCGCCACCCGCGACGGCGCCCAGGCGCTCATCGACGCCGGCTGCGACGGCATCAAGGTCGGCGTCGGCCCCGGCTCCATCTGCACCACCCGCGTCGTCGCCGGCATCGGCGTCCCGCAGGTCACCGCGATCTACGAGGCCGCGCTGGCCGCCAAGGCGGCGGGCGTCCCGGTCATCGGCGACGGCGGCCTCCAGTACTCGGGCGACATCGCCAAGGCCCTGGTCGCGGGCGCCGACACGGTGATGCTCGGCTCGCTGCTCGCGGGCTGCGAGGAGTCCCCGGGCGAGCTGATGTTCATCAACGGCAAGCAGTTCAAGTCGTACCGCGGCATGGGCTCGCTCGGCGCGATGCAGTCCCGCGGAGACCGCAAGTCCTTCTCCAAGGACCGCTACTTCCAGGAGGGAGTGGGCGGCGACGACAAGCTCATCCCCGAGGGCATCGAGGGCCAGGTGCCGTATCGCGGGCCGCTCTCTGCGGTGGTCCACCAGCTGGTCGGCGGTCTGCGGCAGTCGATGTTCTACGTCGGCGGCCGGACCGTTCCCGAGCTCCAGGACCGGGGCCGCTTCGTCCGGATCACCTCGGCGGGCCTCAAGGAGAGCCACCCGCACGACATCCAGATGACGGTGGAAGCACCGAATTACTCCCGTAAGGGGTAGCAGGTGATCTGAGGTGGGCGGGCCGGGGTGACCGGGCCCGCCCATCGCCGTTGCCGGGGGCTCCGCCAGAG
>NZ_JBSFTP010000127.1:0-11622 GCF_053591315.1 Streptomyces sp. NPDC003042 | reverse complement strand
GGACTACATGAACGACCGCTACGGCAGCCCCGTCGGCGCCTGGAACTTCTGGCAGAACAACCACTGGTACTAAGCCACCAGCGGGTAGCAGACGCACGAAAACGCTCGGCTGGGACTTCCCAGCCGAGCGTTTTGCGAATGCGGCCGCCGACCTCACCAGAAAGCGGCCCCTCCGGCACCGGACGCACCGAACCCCGCCGCGAAAACCTTCCCCCGCTCCTTTCTCCGTCGATGTCGTGCGGGTCCTGACGGACGCGCCCGCGGCGGGCGTCGGCGCTCACCAGGACGTCGCTGCCTTACCGCCGCGGCCGCCGCCCCAGTCGCCGCTGCGCCGCCCGCTCCCGCCCCGCTGCGCCGGCGGCAGGTCCTGCACCCGCTCCGAGGCCGGTCGAGGCCCGGATTCCCGCCCCCTCCAGGCGCCGCACCCCGTCCGCCCCCGCATGCCGACGCGAAGGCCAAGGACGGCAAGGCGGGCCTGCCCGTCCACGGCAAGGGCCCGCGGGTCGATGACGTAGGCGCCCACATGAAGTTGATCACGGGTGGCGGCCCGCACTGCTGCGCTCACTCCCCGCCCGGATCCGGCCTCCACACGGCCGGTGCTGGCCCGCCGCCGCGCCACTCGATCAGCAGCGCATCGTCCAGGCGGATGTCGTCCGGGTCCAGGCCGGCCCGCCGCAGGAACTCCGAAGATCGCCGGGGCCCAGGGCGCGGCCTGGGATCTCGCCGTCGCAGCGGACACGGCGCCGGCCCTCGGCATCCGACGGATAGATGATCACGCGCCGAGCAGGGCTCATCCCTCCACGCTGCCCGGTACCCGGTACCCGGTACCCGGTACCCGGTACCCGGTACCCGGTACCCGGTACCCGGTACCCGGTACCCGGTACCCGGTACCCGGTCACTCCAGCACTCCGAGGGCGACGTCGGGCCGGCAGCGGATGCAACCGGGTACGCCCTAGCCAGCGCCCGGCGCGCCTCTTCGCTGCTCAGGGCGGAGGAGCGCTTTCCTGCGTCCCAGCAGTCCCCGGCGTGGACGCGGACTGGCACCCCAGTCGGCGCCGATGCCACGCTCGATGAGTCACGCGGGCGGGTCGGGCCGAGGGCGCTGGCGCGCGGCGAGGGCTTCCCGTACCTCTGCGGTGTCAAGGGTCGCGGCCAGCTGAGTGGCGCCGAAAACGGCGAAACGGCCGCGCGATGAGTTCGCGGGCCCGGAACGGTCTACCCAAGCAGTGAACTGAACGGATCAGGCGACTCACCGCGAAGGCGACGGAAAGTCGCCACCAGGAGGACGGCACAGTGACCAAACGTTTGGGCAGGGTGACCTGCGACCTCTCGATCTCCGTCGACGGGTACTCGGCCGGGCTCAACCAGAGCGAGCAGCGCCCGTTCGGCGACGACGCCGGTGATGGCTGGGGCGACAGGCTGCACGCCTGGATGTTCGAAACCCCGGAGCAGCGGCAGGCCGAACTCGACCGGCTGACGGCAGTCGGCGCCTTCATCATGGGGCGCAACATGTTCGGCCCCGTACGCGGCGCGTGGGATCGGGAGTGGAAGGGCTGGTGGGGCGACAATCCGCCGTACCACGCGCCGGTCTTCGTCCTCACCCACCACCCGCGCGACCCGCAACCCATGGACGGCGGCACCACGTTCCACTTCGTCACCGACGGCGTCGAATCCGCACTGCGGCAGGCTCGCGAGGTGGCCGGGGACCGCAACGTGTCGATCCACGGGGGCGCGACCACCATCAACCAGTACCTAGCCGCAGGCTTGATCGACGAGCTCCGGCTCCACATTGTGCCGTTCACGCTCGGCGCCGGCACACGGCTGTTCGACGGAGTGCCGCCACTGAATCTTGAGCAGGTGGAGTCGCGAGCGGCGAACTCGGTTACACACGTGACTTATCGCGTGCTGCACTGAGAGAAGGGCGGTGTCAGTCACAAGTACCGCTCAAACTTCCCTACGTTGTTCTGCGGGACTTCGCAGATCCTCACCAGCCCCGCGCGCCGGGAGAGACGACCCTCTCCACGCTGCCGACGGGGGCTCGGCTCGCCGCATCCGACCGGGCCGGCCACGCCGCAGCGTCACCGCCGCATCCATTTCAGGCGAGGCCACATATGGCGTCTTACTGAGAATCCAGCTCAGAGGACTCACTCTTTCGGGCGATGGGAGTCGGTTCTGCCTGCCCGAGGTCCGGAGGATGTGCCACATCTCGCGAGACCCTACACAAGTGTGGGATCTCAGATTGGCTGGCTGAATCTCACGGCCGATGGCCATTCCGTGGCCGATCGGCCACGGAACTGAGACTGGCTGGGCAGCCTGTTCACTCGTTGGAGTGAGCCACACGTGGGGCAGGTCCTCCGTGGACAGTGTCTTGGTGGCGCGGCCTTTTTGTCACTGGTCCGTGCTGGGGGTACGCATGAACCGTTCTGCTGTCACGGTCAGTGTTCGTCGTCGAGATGATGAAGCTGTTGAGGGCCTGGGGTGGTCAGCTGCTTCGCTTGACCTGTTGCGCTCAGCCGCTCCGTGGCGGACGCCCCGCTGGCTGCCAGCCGCTGTGTGATCCGGTCGAACAAGTCCGTCAGCGGCGCACCGACGTCCTGGCCGAACTCAGTCAGCCCGTAGGTCACTTGGGGTGGCGTCGTCGGCTCGACCTTCCGCCAGACCAGGTCGTCCTGGACCAGTGCGCGCAGTGTCTGAGCGAGCATCTTCTCGCTGACGCCCTGGATGCTGTCGCGCAGCTCGTAAAACCGAAGGTCGGTGCTCCGCAAGGAGATCAGCACCCAGATACCCCACCTGCTGGTCACATGGTCGACCACGTCGCGCGCAGGGCAGTCGGTGTGAAACACCTCATACCGATTGCCCGCCTCGGCCTGCGTCAGCTGCGCACCTTCCCTCATGTCCGGAGCTTACCTCTGGGTATGTTCTTACGAAAAGTAAGCCTGCCTCCTAGCGTCAATTGCCGCAGTGCACAACGGACTAGGAGCTGAACGTGATCGTGGTGACCGGGGCTACCGGGAATGTGGGCCAGCCTTTGACGCAGGCCCTGGCCAAGGCGGGCGAGCAGGTGACGGCGGTGTCACGGCACGCGGCGGCAATGCCGGACGGGGTCCGGCACGTGCCGGCTGACTTGGCCGAGCCGCAGGGCCTCACCCCCGCTTTGGACGGGGCGAAGGCGCTGTTCCTCCTGCTGTCCGGCGACCTGCACGCACCCGAAGCCAGGCCGACCGACATTATCGACCTGGCTGCTGCCAGCGGGGTCCGCCGAGTCGTCCTGCTGTCTTCGCAGGGCGTGGCGACCAGGCCGCTCGGCCCGTCGCGGATCGCGATGCGCGCGGTGGAGGACGCGTTGAGAGAGTCCGGCCTGGACTGGGCCGTCCTGCGACCGGGCGGCTTCGCCTCCAACGCCTTGGCGTGGGCGGAGTCCGTCCGCACGCAAGGGACGGTTGCCGCACCCTTCGGCGATGTCGGGGTTCCGATCATCGACCCGGCGGACATCGCCGAGGTCGCGGCGGCCTGCCTGCTGGACGACCGGCACACCGGCGGAATCTTCGAGCTGACCGGGCCCGAGGTGATCACGCCCCGTCAGCAGTCGGAGGCCATCGCCGCCGCGCTCGGCTCGCCGGTGCGGTTCCACGAACTCACCCGCGAGGAGGCCAAAGCCGCGATGACCCAGTTCGTGCCGCCGGAGCTCGCCGACGACACCCTGGACATCATCTCCGCCCCGAACCCAGCCGAACTGCGGATCAGCTCGGACGTGGAACGAGTCCTCGGTCGCGCTCCGCGCCCCTTCAACAACTGGGTCGCCCGTAGCATCGCCGCTTTTCGCTGAGGCACAACTCAGCTGAAGTGCCCGGGCAGCCTCGTGCGACTACGGCCGCACGGGGCGGCCCCGTAGCGTCACCGCCCACCACCATCCAAAACTCAAGAGCCGGAGCGGCCTGACAGGGTCCTACTGGTCTCCTGCGCCGGAGATCCGTTGGCAGGAGCGGGCGAGGGAGTCGAGGATCTCATCGGCTGTTTCGGTCCAGGTGAGCGGGGTCGAGTCTCGTTCCACTGGCTTTACCCAGGCGCGGACGTCAGATTCCAGGGAGGGGGGCGATGTCCTGTGGATGGCCTCCTGCGTGTCAGCCGCCTGCTCCTCGTGGCCGGTCCGGGGATTCGGACGCAACCGTGAGACTGGCTGGCTTGGACACGGCGTGAGACACCGGGGCCAGCCGCAGCTCACAGCCTCTGAATAGGACACGAACCGCGAGAACCTACAAGCCCTTGCGGGTGTAGCGGTCGGCGTAGGCCGCGGCGTTCGGGGTATCGGGGTGGACCAGGGCGACGGCGATCAGGTCGGTGCTGTGGTCGTCGCCGGGCCTGGTGCGGGCACGTTCGACGAACGGACCGACTCGGAGGGCGACGTCCTGGGCGCTGCCGGGGATCCACGGCTCCGGGGCGCGCACGGCGGCGAGCATCACGCGGAACGCCTCAACGACAGCCTGGTCCTCGGGGGAGAGGACATTGCCGGGCGCCGTAGCGCAGCGGCGGAACACATGACGGATCATCGGCTGTCTCCTGCTCGGAGTGGGCGGCGTGGGTGACGGTGAACGTCTTGAGCACGCGCGGCAGGTGGACGTGGAGGTGCTCGACTTCGACCTCGCGGCCACGCTCGCGAAGCGCTCGGGCAAGGAGTTCGGCAAGACCGGATGCCCTGTGACGTCCTCCTGCGCATCCGATGGCGATGCGGCGGGGGCCGGCGGGGAGGTCGGCGAGGAGTTCGCGGGCGCCGGGCGTCGCCAGGACGACGTACTGGACGCGGGGGTTGAGACCGTCGAGGTCGAGCATGTCGCGGGCCGTCTTGACCAGCGTAAAAGACCATCGCGTGGTCGATGTGCTCCCGACGCGTGAAGCCGGGCCGCTGGCCGCCTGGCTGATCCGCCATCCCGGCGTGGAGATCATCTGCCGGGACCGGGCGGGCGCCTACGCCGAGGGTGCCCGCCGCGGTGCCCCTACCAGATGGGTACGCGGGCAGGCTGCGCGCCTACGCCTACGGCTGCTGCCCCTCGCACTCCCGCTTCTCCGGGCAGAGACGGTACGGATCTGCTCCAGGCGCGCGACAACCTCCGAAGCCGGCGACCGTCCTCGAGTTCCCGTCGTCCCCTCTGTCAAGTCACGTGATTCAGGGGCATGACGGGGTTGCCGGTTCACGGCTTACTTGAGACACGGGTCACGCGGGGCCGCCGGGTGCCCCCCGCATTATCCGGAAAGGCCCTGCGGCCCGATTTGCAGGCATGTGCACCGATGCCGAAATCGCCGCAGAACCTGTTCGGCAAACCTTTCATCACTTCTTAGACAAGGAGATTCACATGGCCGTATTCGTAGGAATCCCTACCCTCAGCATAACGAACAACGGTTCCGAAACAGTCTTCGACATCGTTGTTTCATACACCATGCGCTACACTGCGGCGGATCTGGCTTTCCCGCAAGGTTTTGCACACAGCCTGGCCGTCTTCGAAGAGGACGACGTTGACGATGACTTCTTGTTCAATGTCGGGATACAGCTTTTCACGCCCAATTCCATACTGGAAACCAGACAGATCAAAGTACCATTTCCGAAGCTTGATGCAGAGCTCGATACAGAGCTTGGCGGCGAAGAGATTTACGCGGTGGTGCACCACCGACGCAATGCCGCCGTCGCCAGCGCCACCGCCAGAACCACAAGTTTCCCACTCGCTGTCTGACATCGGGCCCCCTGAGGAGAAGAAGGCGCCCGGCTCGGGGAGGACGTGGCGGGCAGCGGTGCCCGCCGAACAGCGTGCGCTGATCACGAGCGCCCTCGAGAGCGCTGAGGAACAGCTGCTTGCTGCGGGGGGGGGCAGAGCGGGCCCAGAGCCGACGTCGCCCGGCAGCTGGCCGTGCCGGGGGAAGACCGTCGCCAGTCCGGCAGCGTTCCCTCTACCGCCCGCGGACCGGGCCATATCCCCCCTAACTCGCCCCTTCGAGTGATCCAGAACGCGCCAGCAACGGCATGCGCAGACGCCACCGGCGCAGCCGCGTTGGGGGCTCCGGGTCCCCAAGGCGCAGAAGGCTGGCCGGAAACGGTGGGCCGCGCGTGTAGTGACTGCTCGGAGGTTCGCAAACAGGTACTTCAGTCAGCGGTTGTTGGGGCTCAGCAGGGTGGCGGCCGCGGCGATGAAGGCGACGGATGCTTCCTTGGCCGCATGCCGCCGGGCGTCCAGCTCGGTCCGGTCGATGGCCTTGCGCAGCGCGTACGTGGCATCTGCGGCCTGCTGGGCGGGGCCGGCCAGCTCGGGGACCAGGACCTGAAGGCGGATGTGGGGCGCGGTGATTGCCGCCCGGGTGTCGTGGGACCTCGTCTGGGCCTCCAGCTGGTGCTCGGTGCCGGCCTCGGTCAGGGCCAGACGCTCCCGATGGAACATCGCTGAGCGGTGCGCGTCCAGGGCGGCCGCGAAGTCGGTGACGGCGCCGAGCTGGTCCTGGCGGTGGCTGTGGGCGCGCTCCTCGGCGCGTGCGGTGCGTGCCGAACGGAGCTGGAGGAGTCCGGCGGTCAGGGCACCGGCGAGGGTACCGAGTACGGCAACGATCGAAGGCCATATGGACATCAGGTGTTGGGTCCTCTCGGGTAGTCGGTTTTCGGTGGTGAGGTCGGCGGACAGCGAGATACGCCGCGGCGCCTTCGGTGGCGGTGTTACGCCTGCGGCGTTTTCGTCGTCGTAACGGGATCCCTCGTCTTCGACGGTGAGCACGGCTCGCCGATGCGGTTCACCGAGACGTCCCACCTCCTCCCCAAGGACGGACAGCCTGGGCAGCTACGACGTCTACAACCAGATCTTCCGCCTCCTGGTCGGCTGACAAGCACCGCGAGTGTTGCCCCACGCCGGCGTGAGGGCAACGTCGTGCCGTGGCGGCGTGGCTCCCGCCGACCGCCTCACGGATCAGGACATGCGGTCCGCAGTGCGCTTCTGAACGAGGTGCGGCCGGGATGGTTCAGCGTAGCCAGCTGATCGCTTCAGGTGAGGTTCGTAGGCGGCGGAGGCATATGAGGCTGCAGGCCAGTTCGAGCAGGCCTTGGTGGAGATCGGCGCGTCGTTCGTAGCGGGTGCGGAGTCGTTTGAACTGGTGCAGCCAGGCGAAGGCGCGCTCGACCACCCAGCGCACTTTGCCCAGTCCGGAGCCGTGGGCGACGCCGCGTCGGGCGATCATCGGCTTGATGCCTCGCTTCCGCAGCAGGCGGCGGTACTTGTGGAAGTCGTAGGCCCGGTCCGCATACAGGCGCTGGGGCCTGCGGCGAGGACGTCCCCGAAGTCCGCGGATCGACGGGACGGCGTCCAGCAGCGGCAGGAGCTGGGTGACATCGTGCCGGTTTCCGCCGTCAGCGTGACGGCGAGCGGGGTTCCGTGGCGGTCGACGATCAGGTGGTGCTTGGAACCGGAACGGGCGCGGTCGACGGGCGAGGGGCCGACGTGATCCCCCCTTTGAGAGCCCGGACGTGTGACCCGTCCACGGAGCAGTCGTCCAGGTCCAGCAGGCCGGCGCGGCGCAGCTCGGCCAGCAGGGCCGTGTGCAGGCGCGGCCAGACGCCGGCCTCGGTCCAGTCCCGAAGCCGACGCCAGGCCGTCACCCCGGAGCAGCCCACCGTCTCGGCGGGCACATCGCGCCACGCGACACCGGTCCGCAGCACGTACATGACGCCGGCGAGTGCCACTCGGTCGGGAACGCGCAGCCGCCCGGGGTGGCAACGGCACCGTTCGGGCGTGGGCGGCAGCAGCGGGGCCACCCGCTCCCACAGGTCGTCAGGAACAAGATCAGCACGCACCCCGGACACCTTGCCGACCGAGATCGTCGAGCACAAGACCCACAGCTCAACTCCACCGTAAGTCGCGCTCGGTGGAGCCGGAACACGGAGTCGCTGGTCAGGGGCCCTTCTGAGTCCTCTGCATCGCCCCAGCGCTCACTTAGGGGAGCCAAACAGTGAGCCACCCGGCTAGTTGGGAGCCGTCCGGGTGACCATCACGAGCGGCTGAATGCGATCACGCGCGGCGGAGGATCTTCACAGGCAGTCCCCGACGTCAGCGCTGGACGGCGTTCGCGAGCCGGCGACGAGCTGGAGTGCGTACTCGTCCTCCGGGCCAAGATCCTGAACCGCTCGACGGGCCTCCTGGCCCCGACCCGTCTCGCACAGCAACCCAACAAGCTCGTACAGGGCGCCGCGGTCGCCGTCCTCAGCACGGTTGCGCAGCGCCTCGTCCATCTCCCGCTCGTGAAGCGACCTGTTGAGCGCCCGCCGCGCGTGGACATCCGTGAGGGCCAGTTCCGTGAGCTCAGCGAACCGCTCCGCGCAGACGAGCAAGCGTGAGCGAGTATCGCGTGGCGCTCCGCGGAACCACACCTCTGCATGTGGTCGCGGCCAAGCATGCGGGTCGCGTGATCGGCCGTCGGCTCACTTCGATGGGGATCCCGTGATCCGAAAGAACGGAGACGAAGCTCGTCCTCAGCTCCCTTGGCGTCCATGCCTCCGGATTCACGAATCCCGCCTCCTTGAGCAGCACTCGGAAGGCTCGCCGAACGTCGTGCGCGCTGCGTTGCTGCCCCGTGTGCCGAAGACGAACTCGTCTTCGCTCCAGGAGAGTCCCAGTACAGCCGATGACCTGCCAGCTCGTCACGCGGACCGGTAGCCTGCCGCGCATGAAGAAATGCGCCAGGTGTGGTGAGGCGTTCGACGAGGCACAGGCGCGAGAGATCTTCGACCCCGAGTACGGGAAGAACATCTATGACGGCAAGTACCGAGCAGAGGTCTGCCACGACTGCGTGATGCTCGACATGGAGTCTGACGACGACGAAGAGATCTGGTTCGAGTGCGACGACTGCGAAGGGACGAAGGAAGTGTTCGTCCCGGACGGCGAAGACGAGAACATCGGATCCCTACAGAAGTGCCCTGGCTGCGATGGCCTTGGCATGTACGAGGGCACACGGGATGACCTGCCGTCGACATCCAAACGGGTCTTCAACTTCTGACCGCCAGGTCTGCATACCCAGGGGCGGCCGGGAGGAGCCACCGGGCTTCGGGAAAATCTCCGCGCCGCCGCCTGCGAGTCCTTCATGATGACGGGCAGGGGGCGGGCGGCTACCAGCCCTGCCATGCCGGGGCGGGGTAGCGGGGTGCGCGCCGCTTGTGGGCTTCGCGCGTGAGGAACGCGGCTCCGGAGGCGAGGGTCGAGAGGAACGTCAGCCCCATGGCCATCGGCAGCATGGCGTTGGCGGCTTCCCCCAGTCCCAGCCACAGCGCCGCCGTACCCATCGCCAGGACCACCAGCAACGGAACCCTCGTGGTGAGCGACAGCCTGCCGCTCACCGCGACGAAGGCGTACCCGACGAGCACGCCCGGCGTGACGGCCACTATCAGGCCCAGGAACAAGAAGACGAGCAAGGCGATGATCATGTCGTACCGACCTCCGGATCTCATGGCCAACTCATGCCAAAGGCAGACGGATCCACACCCCCGGCCCGGCAGGCCCTTCTGGCCGCCATGCTGTCAGATTTTCTGAACACGTTCAACGCAGCTCGTGGACCTTGACCACGAAGGCGCGGATCCGGGCGGTCCCGTCGGCCTTCGGCCAGGGGAACCCGTACTCGATGGGAGGGGCGTTGCAATGCTGCGCTGCACCCCGCCGGGTTGCTGCTGCCCGGGTGCCCAACGAGGGATCCGGTGACTGTTTGTGCTGCCCGAGTGCTGCTGTGTCGCTGCGGGCATGTCGGGGCGGCGAAACGGTTCACTACAGTGCCGCCGCCGCCGAGAGGGCCCCGCTCATGAGCACCCCCACCCCGCGTCCCGCCGTCGCGACCTGGGCACCGTCGCAGGCCGGACCGTGCGTGCGCTGCCATCGAACATGTTGTCGATACGCACAAGCCGGTCCACCCCGGAGCCTGACGTGGCAGGGTCTTCTGGCCGTATCCGTCGAGAGGAGCGGTGCCGGCCGGGGGCGACGGCCCGGCGCTGCCGCCCGGTTCGCCGACGGCCGTACGGCCGCCCGGACGGGTGAGTGCGATAGGCGTGCTGCCGCTCACGGTCCGCGCAGGTGCGGCCGGGCCCGTAGACAGAGACGGATGCAGCCTCCCGCCCATGACAGGACGGGGACCTCAAGGCTGCTGCCCCTCTCGCCGGGGTCCGCGCTGCCCCGGGCGCGCGGACTCCGGCGAACCCCCAGAGGGTCCCCCGGTCGCGGAGGGCGGAACACCGTCGTAGACAGAAGCCATGAACGAGGAGAAGACGTCGTGGCATCCCGGTGAGATCGTGCCCGCCAGCGGGATCTACGAATGCGACTGCGGCGGAGAACACCACTGGAGCACCGACGTGAAGGGCCACCGATTCCCGCCCCCGCCGCCGGGCTGCTCCGGCGAGTACTGGAAGCTGCAGAAGCCGGCGCATCCCGAGACCTACCTCGGCTGACTTGGACCCGGACGCGCAGTGGTGCTGAAGCCTCCGGTGGAGCCGATGCCCGCCCAGGCCCGGGAGACGCTGCCCGCACCGGGCGTCCTGCCGGCAGGCTGGCGTTCGAGGCCAAGTTCGACGGTTCTCCAGACACTTTGAGGTGTCTCATCCGATTCTCCAGCCACGTGAGACATCTCGACTGCGGTGCGTCTTGGGAGCAGCCTTTCGATCCCTGCCGGCTTTCAGCTGCGGGCTGTCGTCGGCTGGCCGGGAACGGGGCCGGGGGTGCATGAAGACGGCGAGCGGCAAGGCCGTACTCTGCAGACGGCAAGACAGGCGCTGCTGGTGCGACGTGGCCCTCCGGAGCAAGTCGGTGACCCGGTTCGCTTCAGGTGCCCGACGAACGACCAGGAGGTTGACCGGTGATCACTCTGACCGCAGTCGCAGGAGTGGCCTTGGTCGAACTGGGCATGGCCCTGACTCCGGGACCGAACATGATTCACCTCGCCTCTCGCGCGATCACCCAAGGCCGCAGGGCGGGCCTGGTCAGCCTCAGTGGAACCGCCGTGGGATTCGTGTGCTATCTGCTGGCCGCGGCTGCGGGCCTGTCGGCGTTGTTCGCTGCCGTGCCGCTGGCGTTCACGGCGGTCAAACTTGCTGGAGCCGCCTACCTGGCCTACCTCGCTTGGGGCATGCTCAAGCCCGGTGGCCGCTCGCCCTTCGCCCCGGCCCAGGACCTGACTCCGGTCTCTGACGCCCGCCTGTTCTCGATGGGGCTGCTGACGAACCTGCTCAACCCCAAGATCGCTCTTATGTATGCCGCCCTGCTGCCCCAGTTCTTGGACCCACAGGCAGGTCCCGCCTGGGGGCAACTGCTCCAGCTCGGTGGGGTGCAGATCATCGTGGGGATCTCGGTGAACGCTCTGATCATGTTGGGCGCAGCGCGGGTGTCGGGGTTTTTGACCGCCCGCCCTCGTGCCATGACTGCCCAGCGGTTCGCGGCGGGTGGCCTGCTCGGCGCCTTCGCGCTGCGCACCGCGCTGTCCCGTACTCCTGTCTCGACCTGAACCCGGCCAGGGTCACCGTGGCGCCAGACTAAGGGCTGTCCCGTAATCCCCGGCGGGCGCACGACGACAGCTACGGCACCTCGCCGCGTTGTCGGAGCGCCCGAATACGCCCAGTATGAGGAC
>NZ_JBSFTP010000126.1:0-11747 GCF_053591315.1 Streptomyces sp. NPDC003042 | reverse complement strand
ACCCCGAAGTACTGGGCCGACCAGGTCCGCGGCGCGGTCCGCTTCACCGACGCCGTCCGCGCCCTCGAAGCCCTCGGCGCCACCACCTTCACCGAAATCGGTCCCGACGCCGTCCTGACCGCCCTCGCGCAGGACACTCTGTCCGCCGCCGCGGCCGCCGTGCCGCTGGTGCGCCGGGGCCGGCCCGAGGCCGAGACGCTCCTCGCGGGCGTCGGCCGGCTGCACAGCCGGGGGGTGCGCGTCGACTGGGAGGCGTACTTCGCCGGTTCGGGCGCCCACCCGGTGGCCCTGCCGACGTACGCGTTCCAGCACGAGGCCTTCTGGCTGAAGGGCTCGGGCGCGGCCGCCGACGCCGGGCACGGCCTGAACCCGACCGGGCACCCGCTGCTCGGCGCGGCGGTCACCATCGCCGACGCCGACCAGGTGCTCTTCACCAGCCGCCTCTCGGTGCGCACCCACCCGTGGCTCGCCGAGCACGCCGTCTTCGACTCGGCCGTGCTGCCGGGCTCCGCGCTGGTGGAGCTGGCCGTCCGTGCGGGCGACGAGCTGGGTCTCGCCGGGCTCGCCGAGCTGGACCTGCGCACGCCGGTGGTCCTGCCCGGACAGGGCGCCGTACAGCTCCAGCTGGGCGTGGGCCCGGCGGACGAGTCGGGTCGGCGGCCCTTCACGGTGCACACCCGCACCGACGAGGCGGACGCCCGCTGGACGGTCCACGCCCTCGGTGTCTTCGGTACCCCGGCCGGGGCGGCCGCTCCCGCCGCGCCGATCGGCGCGGCGGCCGAGGCTGTGCTGCCCGAAATCGTGCTGCCCGAGATCGTGCTGCCCGAGGAACTGCTGCCCGACGCGGCCGCGTACGAGCTGCACCCGGCGCTGCTGGAGGCGGCCGTCGCCGCCGCCGCGGGCACCGGCGCCGCCGGTACGACCCGGATCCCGGCCCTGTGGCAGGACGTGCGGCTGCACGCGAGCGGCGCCACGGCGGTGCGGGTGCGGATCGCCCCGCTCGACGGGGACGCGGAGGGCGCCGTGACCGTACGGCTGTCCGACGCGCAGGACCAGGCCGTCGCCACGGTCGGCCGGCTCGTCTTCCGGGACGTGCCGGACGCCGAGTTCACCGCCTCGGAGGGCGGCAGCCGGCCGCTGTTCCAGGTGGACTGGGTGCCCACGGCCCTGCCGGAGCCCGCCGAGCGGGTCCGCTGGGGCGTGCTCGGCGGCGCCGGCCCCGTCGGCGCCTCCTTCGACGGCCCGTCCTTCGAGGACGTGGCGGCCGTCGGCAAGGCGGCCGAGGCCGGGGCGGCCGTGGACGCCGTCCTGGCGTGGGCCGTCGAGGACGACACCGCCGACGTGGTGGGCGCGGCCCACTCCGCCGCGCGGGGCGCCCTGGCCCTGCTCCAGGACTGGCTGGCCGACGACCGGCTGGAGGCCACCCGCCTGGTGGTCCTCACCCGGGGCGCGGTCGACGCCGGTGCGGCCGGTGTCCCCGAGCCTGCCTCGGCGACGGTGTGGGGTCTGCTGCGCTCGGCCCAGGCCGAGGCCCCGGACCGGATCGTGCTCGTCGACCTGGACCACCCGGGCGACGCTCCGGTCCCGGCCCGGATCCTGTCCGCGGTCCTCGCCTCCGGTGAGCCGCAGGCGGCGGTGCGCGGCGGCGAGGTGCTGCTGCCGCGGCTGCGCCGGCTCGCCGGGACGGCCGGTACGGGGGAGCGGGCCGCGGCCTGGGACCCCGAGGGCACCGTCCTGATCACCGGCGGCACCGGCGCGCTGGGCGGCCTGTTCGCCCGGCACCTGGTCACCGGCCACGGGGTACGCCACCTCGTACTGGCGAGCCGTCGCGGCGAGGCGGCCCCCCGGGCCGGGGAGCTGCGCGCCGAACTCACCGCGCTGGGCGCCGAGGTCACCCTGGCGGCGGTGGACGTGTCCGACCGGGACGCGCTGGCCGCCGTACTGGCGGCGATCCCGGCGGAGCACCCCCTCAAGGGGGTGGTGCACACCGCGGGCGTGCTCGACAACGGCCTGGTCGCGGCGCTGACCCCGGACAGCCTGGGCGCCGTACTGCGGCCGAAGGCGGACGCGGCCTGGCACCTGCACGAGCTGACGAAGGACCTGGAGCTGTCGGCCTTCGTGCTGTTCTCCTCCAGCGTCGGCGTCATCGGCGGGCCCGGCCAGTCCAACTACGCGGCGGCCAACGCCTTCCTGGACGGGCTCGCCGCCCACCGGGCGGGCCTCGGACTCGCCGCGACCTCCCTGGCCTGGGGCCTGTGGGGCCTGAGCCACGGGATCAACGAGGGTCTGGACGAGAACGACCTCAAGCGGTTCGGCCGCGAGGGCTTCAAGCCGGTCTCGCCGCAGGAGGGCACCGCGCTCTTCGACTCGGCGCTGGCGATGAGCACGTCGGCGGTCGTCGCGCTCCCGGTCGACCTGTCCGCGATGCGGGCCCACGGCCTGGTGCCGCCGGTGTTCCGCGCCCTGGTGCGGGTGCCGAACCGGCGGGCCGCGCAGTCGGGCGGGGCCGGCGCCCCGCAGCTGGCGACCCGGCTGGCGGCGCTGTCCCCGCTGGAGCAGCACCAGGCGGTGCTGGACCTCGTACGGTCCGAGGTCGCGACCGTACTGGGCCACGCCGGCCAGGACGCGGTGCAGGCCGACCGCGCCTTCCAGGAGATGGGCTTCGACTCGATGACGGCGGTGGAGCTGCGCAACCGGCTCAACGCCGCGACGGGTGTGCGCCTGTCCGCCACCGTGGTCTTCGACCACCCGACCCCCACGGCGCTCGCCGAGCACGTGCTCGGCGAGGTCGCGCCCGACGGGGCCGGCGCCGAGGAGCCCGCGCTGGCGGAGCTGGAGCGGCTGGAGGCGGCGCTCGCCGCCCTCGCCGAGGACAGTCAGACGCGCTCCACCGTCTCTGTACGCCTCCAGACGATCCTGTCCAGGCTGAACGAGGCGGCGGGAGCGGCCGGAGGCCCGGACCTGGCCGAAACGATCGAATCCGCCTCCGCGGACGACCTCTTCGACTTCATCGACAACCAGCTCGGCCGTTCCGCGAACTGACGGTCCCGACGTACGCAGCTCTGAGGAGAAGTTGATTTCTCATGTCCAATGAGACCAAGCACAACGGACCGGCAGCGTCCTCGGATCCGGCCGCGTCCAAAGAACAGAAGATGGTCGAGTACCTGAAGTGGGTCACCACCGACCTGCAGAAGACGCGCAAGCGGCTGGCGGAGTTGGAGGCCGGCAACGACGAGCCGGTCGCCATCGTCGGCATGGCCTGCCGGTTCCCGGGCGGGGTGACCTCGCCCGAGACCCTGTGGAAGCTCGTCACGGACGAGGCCGACGGGATCACCGAGTGGCCCGAGGACCGTGGCTGGGACATCGACGCGATCTACGACCCCGAGCGCGGCAAGCCCGGCAAGTCGTACACGAAGAGGGGCGGGTTCCTGGAGGGCGCGGCCCTCTTCGACCCCGGCTTCTTCGGGATCTCGCCGCGCGAGGCGCTGGCCATGGACCCGCAGCAGCGCGTGCTGCTGGAGACCGCCTGGGAGACCTTCGAGCAGGCCGGGATCGACCCGACCTCGCTGCGCGGCACCCCGGTCGGCGTGTTCGCGGGTGTCGTGGAGCAGAGCTACCTGGGCCTGGAGGGCCCGGAGGAGCTCGAGGGCTACCTGATGACCAGCAAGCTCAGCGCGGTCGCCTCCGGCCGTATCTCCTACACCTTCGGCTTCGAGGGCCCGGCCGTGTCCGTGGACACGGCGTGCTCCTCCTCGCTGGTGGCGCTGCACCTGGCCGTGCAGTCGGTGCGCAAGGGCGAGTCCTCGATGGCGCTGGCCGGCGGCTCCACCGTCTCCGGCCACCCGAGCGGCTTCGTCGACTTCTCCCGGCAGAACGGCCTGGCCGAGGACGGACGCATCAAGTCCTTCGCGGCGGCCGCCGACGGCACCGCCTGGTCGGAGGGCGTCGGCCTGCTGCTCGTCGAGAAGCTCTCGGACGCCCGGCGCAACGGCCACGAGGTCCTCGCGGTCATCCGCGGCAGCGCCGTCAACCAGGACGGTGCCTCCAACGGCCTGACCGCCCCCAACGGCCCTTCCCAGGAGCGGGTCATCCACCAGGCCCTGGCCGGCGCCAAGCTGTTCGCGTCCGACGTGGACGTGGTCGAGGCGCACGGCACCGGCACCCGGCTCGGCGACCCGATCGAGGCGCAGGCGCTGCTGGCGACGTACGGGCAGAACCGCCCGGCCGACCAGCCGCTGTACCTGGGCTCGCTGAAGTCGAACATCGGGCACAGCGTCGCGGCGGCCGGCGCGGGCGGCGTGATCAAGATGATCATGGCGATGCGGCACGGGGTGCTGCCGAAGACGCTGAACATCGACGAGCCGACCCCCATGGTCGACTGGGAGTCGGGCGCGGTCTCGCTGCTCACCGAGGCCCGCGAATGGCCCTCGTACGGCCACCCGCGCAGGGCGGGCATCTCCGCCTTCGGCGTCAGCGGCACCAACGCCCACGTCATCCTGGAGGAGCCCCCGGCCGCCGAGGGCGCGGAGGCCGAGGAGGCGCCGCAGGCCGCGGAAGCCGGTCCCGCGCACGTGCTGCCCGTACTGCCCTGGGCGCTGTCGGCGAAGACCCCGGACGCGCTGGCGGACCAGGCGGCCCGGCTGCTCGCGCACGTCGAGGGCGACGCCGCGCTCTCCCCGCTGGACGTGGCGTTCTCGCTGGCCACCGGCCGCGCCGCGCTGGAGCAGCGCGCGGTGGTCGTCGGGGCGGACCGGGACGCGTTGCTGGAGGGCCTGCGCTCGCTGGCCGCCGGCGAGCCCGGCGCGGGCATCGTCCGCGGCACGAAGGCGGGCGGCCACAACGCCTTCGTCTTCACCGGACAGGGCGCCCAGCGCGCCGGGATGGGCGAGGACCTGTACGCGGCGTTCCCCGTGTACGCCGAGGCTTTCGACGCCGTCGCCGCCGAGCTGGACAAGCACCTGGACCGCCCGGTCCGCGAGGTCATCGCCTCCGGCGAGGGCCTGGACGAGACGGCGTACACGCAGCCCGCGCTGTTCGCGGTCGAGGTGGCGCTGTACCGCCTGGTGGAGTCCTGGGGCATCAAGCCCGACCACCTCGCCGGGCACTCCATCGGCGAGCTGACGGCCGCCCACATAGCGGGCGTCCTCGACCTCGCCGACACGGCGAAGCTCGTCGCGGCCCGCGCGAGGCTGATGCAGGCGCTGCCCAAGGGCGGCGCCATGATCTCCCTCCAGGCCACCGAGGAGGAGGTCCTCCCGCTGATCACGGGCCTGGAGGACCGGCTCGCGATCGCCGCGGTCAACGGCCCGGCCTCGGTCGTCATATCCGGTGACGAGGAGGCGGCCCTCTCGGTCGCCGCGAAGATCACCGAGCTGGGCCGCAAGACGAAGCGGCTCACCGTCTCGCACGCCTTCCACTCCCCCCTCATGAACCCGATGCTGGAGGAGTTCCGGAAGGTCGCGGCCACCCTCACCTACAACAAGCCGCAGCTGCCGGTCATCTCCACCCTGACCGGGCGCCTCGCTTCAGGAGATGACCTGCGCACCCCGGCCTACTGGACCGACCAGGTCCGCGGCGCCGTCCGCTTCGCCGACGCCGTGCGCACCATGGGGGGCTTCGGCGCCACCACCTTCACCGAGATAGGCCCGGACGCCGTCCTGTCGACGCTGGTCCGCGGCACCCTCTCCGACGTGGCGGCCGTCCCGCTGCTGCGCCGCGGCCGCCCGGACGCCGAGAGCCTGGTCGGCGGGCTCAGCCTGCTCCACGCCTCGGGCGCGGCGGTCCGCTGGGACGCCTTCTACGCCGGTACCGGCGCCGCCCGCACCGACCTGCCCACGTACGCGTTCCAGCACGAGCGCTACTGGGTCGAGCAGACCGGGATCTTCGCCGACGCCTCCGACCTCGGCCTGGAGTCGGCGGACCACCCGCTGCTCGGCGCCTCGGTCACCATCGCCGGCGCCGACCAGGTGCTGTTCACCAGCCGGCTGTCGGTGCGCACCCACCCGTGGCTCGCCGACCACATCGTCCTCGACCAGACGCTCGTGCCCGCCACCGCCCTGGTGGAGATGGTCATCCGGGCCGGCGACGAGCTGGGCCTGAACGTCCTCGACGACCTGTCCATCCTCGGCCCGCTGGCCCTGCCCGCCAAGGGCGGCGTGCACGTCCAGGTCAGTGTGGGCGCCTCCGACGGCTCCGGCCGCCGTGAGGTCGCCGTCTACTCGCGGCCCGACAACGCCGACGTGCCGTGGACCCTCAACGCCCGCGGCCACCTGAGCTTCCAGGGCGCCGACGAGCCGTTCGAGCTCACCGAGTGGCCGCCGGCCGGCGCGCGGGAGGTTCCGCTCGACGACGCGTACGACAAGCTCGCGCGCCAGGGCTACGTCTACGGCCCGGTCTACAAGGGCCTCGACGCGGTCTGGAGCGTGGGCGACTCCGAGGTGTACGCCGAGGTCAGCCTGCCCGACGGCGCCCGGACCAGCCCGGCGGGCTTCGGCCTGCACCCGGCCCTGCTGGAAGTCGCCCTGGCGGCCTCCTGCCTGGCCAGCTACGGCACCGTCCCCGAGGGCGCGGTGTGGATCTCCACCGACTGGAAGGGCGTACGGCTCCACGCGACCGGCGCCGCCAAGCTGCGGGTCCGGCTCTCCGTCGACGCCGACGGGGGCCTGAAGGTGCAGCTCGCCGACCAGGCGGGGCAGCCCGTCGCGTCGGTCGGCGCGGTGGCCTGCCGCGCGATCGCCGTCGGCGAGGTGTCCAACGCCCTGGCCCGCAACCGGGACTCCCTCTTCCACGTCGGCTGGGTCCCGTACCCGGTCGTCGCCGCCGGGAACACCACCCACTGGGCGACGTTGGGCAAGGACGGCTTCGGCGAGCGACGGTTCACCGACGTGGCGCGGGCCGCGCGCGTGGTCGGCGCCGGCGAGCGGGTGGACGTGGTGCTGGCCCGCCAGGAGACCCCCGACACCGGGGACCCGGCCGCCGACGTGCACACCGCGGCGCACAGCGCCCTGGCCCTCGTACAGAACTGGCTGGCCGAGGAGCGGCTGGCGGACACCCGGCTGGTGTTCCTCACCAAGGGCGGCGTCGCCATCGCCGACGAGGACGTCACCGACCTGGGCGCGGCGACCGTCTGGGGTCTGCTGCGCTCGGCGCAGTCGGAGAACCCGGGCCGGATCACGCTCGTCGACCACGACCTCGACCTGGACGACCCGGCCGCCGACCCGTTCACGGTGCTGGGCCAGGTGGTGGCCTCGGGCGAGCCGCAGTCGGCCGTACGGGCCGGGCGGGTGTTCATCCCGCGCCTCGGCCGGATCTCCGACACCGACGCGGAGCCGACCGGGTCCTGGAACCCGCAGGGCACCGTCCTGATCACGGGCGGCACCGGCAGCCTGGGCGGCCTGTTCGCCCGGCACCTGGTCACCGAGCACGGCGTGCGCCACCTGCTGCTCACCAGCCGGCGCGGCCTGGCCGCCGACGGCGCGGGCGAGCTGGCGGCCGAACTCACCGCCCTCGGCGCCCGGGTGACCGTGGCGGCCTGCGACGTGGCCGACCGGGAGGCGCTCGCCGCCGTCCTGGCCGGGATCCCGGAGCAGCACCCGCTGACCGGCGTGCTGCACACCGCGGGTGTGCTGGACGACGGCCTGATCGGCTCGCAGACCCCGGAGCGGCTCTCGGCGGTGCTGCGGCCCAAGGTCGACGCCTCCTGGAACCTGCACGAGCTGACGAAGGACCTGGACCTGTCGGCCTTCGTCCTGTTCTCCTCCATCGCGGCGGTCGTCGGCGGCCCCGGCCAGTCGACGTACTCGGCGGCCAACCACTACCTGGACGGCCTGGCCCAGCACCGCAGGGCGCGGGGTCTGGCGGCCACCTCGCTCGCCTGGGGCCTGTGGTCGCAGACCAGCGGCATGACCGGCCACCTCGACCAGGCCGACCTCCAGCGGATCGCCCGCAGCGGCTTCCGCCCGGTCGAGTCGGAGCAGGGCCCGGCCCTGCTCGACATCGCGCTGACGATCGGTCACGCGGCCTTGGTCGCGACCCCGATGGACCTCTCCGCCCTGCGCGAGCAGGTGCAGGTACCGGTGCTGCTGAGCAAGCTGGTGCGTACGCCGGTCCGCCGGGCCGCGCAGAACACCGAGGCGGGCACGGAGACGCTCGCCGACCGGCTCGCCGGGCTGGAGCCGCAGGAGCAGGAGGGGGCGGTCCTGGAGATCGTCCTCGCGCAGGTCGCGGCGGTGCTCGGGCACGCCGACACCTCCGGGTTCGACGCCGACCAGGCCTTCTCGGTGCTGGGCTTCGGCTCGCTCACCTCCGTCGAGCTCCGCAACCAGCTGGCCACGGCGACCGGGCTGAGGCTGCCGCCGACGCTGGTCTTCGACCACCCGACGCCGGCCGCGCTCGCCGCGTTCCTGCACGGGGAGGTGGCCAGCTCCTCCACCGGCCGCAAGGGCACCGACTTCGCGGCGGAGGTCCACCTCGCGGACGACATCCAGCCCGCGGCGGAGGTGGTCCTGACAGCCTCCGACCCGAAGGAGATCCTGCTGACGGGAGCCACCGGCTTCCTCGGCGCCTTCCTCCTGCGCGACCTGATGCGCACCACCACGGGCCGGGTGCACACCCTGGTCCGCGGCGAGGACGAGGCGAGCGCGCTGGCGCGGCTCAAGGCCAACGCCCAGTGGTACCGGGTGTGGGACGAGATCGACGAGGACCGGCTCACGATCGTCCTCGGCGACCTGGCGGAGCCCCGGCTCGGCCTGACCGAGGAGGCCTTCGACGCCCTCTCCCGCACCGTCGACGTGGTCTACCACAACGGCGCCCGCGTGCACTGGCTGCACCCGTACGAGACCCTCAAGGCCTCGAACGTCACGGGCACCGAGGAGGTGCTGCGGCTCGCCGCGCGCCACCGTACGGTCCCGGTGCACTACGTCTCCACCGTCGGCGTCTTCGACGGGGTGCGCGAGCCGGGCGTCCCGCTGAAGGTGACCGACCCGACCGGGCCGGCCGAGAACCTGCCGAGCGGCTACCTGCGCTCCAAGTGGGTCGCGGAGCAGATCATCGGGCTGGCCCGGGACCGGGGCCTGCCGGTCTCGGTCTACCGCGTCGACGTGATCTCCGGCGACCAGGTCAACGGCGCCTGCCAGACCCGTGACTTCGTCTGGCTGACGCTCAAGGGCCTGGTGCAGTCCCGCAGCGTGCCCAAGGGCACCGAGGGCCGCTTCCACCTGCTGCCGGTGGACTACGTCAGCGCCGCGATCACCGGCATCTCGCGCAAGCCGGGCACGGTCGGGCGTACCTTCCACCTCTTCAACCAGAGCTCCCTGGCGCTCAGCCAGTGCGCCGAGTTCCTGCGGGGCATCGGCTACGAGCTGGACGACGTGGACCGGGACACCTGGGACGCCACGGTCAAGGCGGGCGACAACGCCCTGCTGCCGCTGCTGGACGCCTTCGAGATGATGACGTCGGACACCGACGGGTTCTACCCGCCGATCGACACCACCGAGACGGCGGCGGCGCTGGAGGGCACGGGCGTCGAGATTCCGGTGCTGACGAAGGAACTGTTCGAGCTGTACGTCGGCTTCTTCGTCCAGGAAGGCCACTTCCCGGCGGCCCCGTGACGGGGGCGGCCACGAGAAAGCCCCGCCGGCCTTCGGGCCGGCGGGGCTTTCCCCTGTTCTCGCGGTCGGTGCTGGTGCGTGCTACGGGAGGCGGATGCTCAGGCTGTGCGAGAAGACGTTCCGGGGGTCCCACCGCGCCTTGACCTGCTGGAGGCGCGGGTAGTTGCCCTTGAAGTACAGCTCGTGCCAGGGGGTGCCGGAGGTGTTGAAGGCCGGGTCGGCGATGTCGGCGTCGGCGTAGTTGATGTAGCAGCCGTCGTTGACCCCGCCGGTGCGCGGTACGCCGCCCGTGGAGGCGTAGACGTCGGCGTAGGCCTCGCGGACCCAGCGCTTGTTGACCTCGTCGTGCGCCGGGTTCGTCCAGAGGCTGCAGTAGAGCATCTTGGCGACCGAGTCGCGCTGCGCGGTGGCGGTGTCCGAGGTGCCCACCTCGTTGATCTTGCCGCCGAAGCTGACGATGGCGGCCATGCCGTACGGGCCGGGGTAGTCGTCGCGGGTCAGCTGGCGGTAGAGAGCGCTGAGCTGGTCCTGCGGCATCGTCCTGCGGACGTAGGCCGCCTTGGACTTCCAGCGCGGGACGGCGGCCTCGACGAAGCCTGACCACTCGGTGACCGCGTACAGCCACGGCGCCCGGTAGCGGTCGCCGACGGCGTAGCGGACGCCGGTGCCCTCGGAGACGGCCGCGAGGAAGCTGTCGAGCAGCCCCTCCGGGTCCGGCGCGCCGGCGTCGACCTGGGTGCTCATGCGGAAGTAGCCGGCGGCCTTGTGCATGGCCTTGAACTGGCTGTAGAGGAAGCGGCCCGGGGAGTCGGGGGCCGAGTTCGCCTCGTGCCAGGCGGTGAAGTTGCGGGCGAGGCGGGTGAAGGCGGCTTCGTCCAGGTCGGCCCAGGACCAGCTGACATCGGAGAGGAGCACCTCGGAGGGGGCCTTGGGGAGCAGCTTCGAGGGGTCGTCGCCGGTGGCGCCCGGGGAGCGCAGCCAGTAGCGGGTGACGACGCCGAAGTTACCGCCGCCGGCGCCGGTGTGGGCCCACCACAGCTCGCGGTTGGGGTCGTTCGCCTCGCGGGTGGCGACCACCTTGCGGGCCCGGCCGTCGCGGTCGACGTGCACGACCTCGACGGCGTAGAGGTGGTCGACGGTCAGGCCGCGCGAGCGGGACAGCGCGCCGTAGCCGCCGCCCTGGATGTGGCCGCCGGCGCCGACGGTGGGGCAGGTGCCGCCGGGCAGGACGACGCCCCAGCGCTTGTAGAGCGTGCGGTAGACGGTGCCGAGGAGGGCGCCGGGCTCGACGGAGATGGCGCGGCGCTCGGCGTCGTAGGCGATGTTGTTGAGGCCGGACATCTCGATGACGACCTTCACCTCGGAGTTCGTGGTGAAGTCCTCGTCGCAGTGGCCGCCGCTGCGGACGACGACCTTGAGGCCCTTGTCGACGGCTTCCTGCACCGCGCGCACGACCTGGTCGGCGGAGCTGACGATGCGCACGTAGTCGGGGGTGCCGACCCAGCGCTGGTTGGAGCCCGATATGAGCCCCTTGTAGCGGGGGTCGGCGGGGGTGACGGTGATCGGGGCGGCGACAGCGCGGGCCGCGGCATCGGCCGCGACTTCCTCGGTGCCTCCGGCGACGGCCGCCTCGGCGACGCCCGCGGCCGATACGACGCCGAGCGCGGGCAGGGCCAGGGCCCCGCCGGTCAGCGCGGCACCTTTCATGAGACCCCGACGGGACACATCGGTCATGACCGCATACCTCCATGAGACGCGAGAGAAGAGCCGTGAGAAACCCAGGGCCGGGCCACCCGATCACAGATCGGTCACTAGGCGTTCTCTGGCGGTCCTCGTCCGCTGATTACCTGCCGGTGGACCGCCGACGGGACTCCGGAGTTACGTTCTGTGCGTCGATGGTCCGAATGTGGCGACGGGGTTCCGGCTGGCGGTGGCGATGCCCCGTTCGGGGCGCGCCGGTCGGGCCGGGTCCGAAGAAACGGTTCTGTCAACCGAGTTGAGGAGAGCGTTCGTGCGTAAGGTGCTCATTGCGAACCGTGGCGAGATCGCT
The DNA here is from genome assembly GCF_053591315.1 of Streptomyces sp. NPDC003042. NCBI lineage: Bacteria > Bacillati > Actinomycetota > Actinomycetes > Kitasatosporales > Streptomycetaceae > Streptomyces > Streptomyces sp. NPDC003042. The sequence goes on along the minus strand of NZ_JBSFTP010000126.1, from coordinate 89 downwards.
GTCCGCGTTGCCCGGGCCTGTCGGGATGCCGGGATCGCGAGCGTAGCCGTCTACGCCGATCCGGACCGGGACGCTCTGCATGTCCGCGC
>NZ_JBSFTP010000125.1:0-12034 GCF_053591315.1 Streptomyces sp. NPDC003042 | reverse complement strand
CGCACAGGGCGATGGGCGGCTCGGCCAGGCGGCCGTCGGCGAAGTTGACGCCGTCGAAGGAGTCCTTCCAGCCCTGGTTGAGCAGGCCGTCCTCCGTCATCCGCTGGTACTCGACGAAACCGTCGCCGTCCCGGTCCCCGTACTTCTCGATCCACTCCAGCGCCCGGTCCGCGTGCGGGAGCAGCGCCTCCACCGCCTCCGGCGCGATTCCCCAGCGCCGCAGCTCGCCCAGCATCATCACGAACAGCGGCGTCGCGTCCGCCGTGCCGTAGTAGACGCTGCCGCCACCACGGGCCAGCGGGAAGTCCAGGCCCAAGCGGGTCTCGTGCAGGATCCGGCCCGGCTGCTCTTCCGTCCGCGGGTCGGTGGTGCGACCCTGCGCGCGGGCCAGGGTCTGCAGGGTGCCGAGGGCCAGCGTCGGATCCAGTGGCAGAGCCATGTACGAGGACAGCAGCGAGTCACGGCCGAAGAGCGCCATGAACCAGGGTGCGCCGGCGGCGACCGCCACGTTCTCCGGGTACTCGGGGTCGAAGATGCGCAGCGCGCCGAGGTCCTCCCGGCTCCGCCGCAGGGTCCGGTGCAGTTCCGGATCCTCGATCTCCGCGATCTGCGGGGCGGCCTCGCGCCAGGCCCGCATGCGCAGGGCGGGCGGGGACTCGCCCACCTCCACTCCTGCGGGGAACGTCCCGGCGACGTGCCGACCGTCGACGCTCGGCTGGACCACGACCGTCGTGCGCCACTCGCCGCGCGGCTCCAGCTCGACGTGGAAATCCAGGCGGTCGCCCTGTGCTCGGGCGCCCGTTGCCTCGACGCGCACACCGCGGTGCGCCGAGGCGTTCTGGAAGGCGAAGGTCAGACAGGATCCGTCGGGCGTGCAGGAGACGCCGCCGTTGGGCCGCGCTCGGCTTTCCTTCACCTCGAACAGGTCGGCGAAGTCGGCACCCACGTGCAGCGAGATTTTCGCCGAAATCCGCAGGTTTCCCAGGTTACGAAGGTGGAGATCCTCCCGCATGCCCTCGCCGACGTAGCGTCGTCGTTCCAGGAGCAGCTCGGTCTGCGAGCCGCGCGGCGGGACGCGGGAGACGAAGGTGGTGCTGTACGGGGTGTGGGAGAGCACCGTGAGGTGCTGAGGGATCCGGTCGTCCACCCGTAGACGCCAGTCGGAGATGATGCGGGTGTCCCGGAAGAACAGTCCCTGCGTCCACTCCGCGTCCATGTCGCCGGAGGTTCCCGAGACACAGAACGTGGGCCCTTCGACCAAAGTCACGGTGGGGGCCCCGTGCACCGCCGGCTCGTTCTCGACGATCGGTTCGAATCCCTCAGTCATACGTCCTCCCTCGCTCCTGCGAAACGGGCCGCTCCCTCACGGTCTCACTGCGCGGCCGTCCGGGCATCCGGGTGCGAGCCCTCGGGGGCGTCCGCGCCGGTTCTGGCCTGGTCAGGGCCTGCGGTCAGCGGATTCCTCCGGTGGGCGGCAGTTCCGGTGGGTCCTGTGAGCGGTGTGCCGTTGATGGCGCCCAACCGGGCCCAGGGAGCGGTGGAGCAGGGGTGCCGTCGTGATCGTTCCGACGGGCGGGCAGTTCTTGGTGTCGACGACGACGCGTGGGGCGGCCATGCGGGTGGCGAGGTCGTTCCAGTCGGCGCGGCCATCCGAGGACGGCGACGGTGGGCTGGCCGGTCCCGCGCCTGCGTACGGAGTGACGGTCGCCCACCGCGGACCCGTCCGTCGCCGCCGGCCCCAGGGTGTGATGATCTACACCCTATGAGTGATCTTGATCGGTGTGTCAAAGTGCAGTGATCACTGGCCTACTCGGCCGTCGATCCGCTCGCGCAGGAGGTCGGCGTGGCCGCAGTGCCGCGCGTACTCCGCGATCTGCGCCACCAGGACATCGCGAAGCTGCACGTCCTCACCGTGGGGGCCGAGGTCGCAGACGCCGGCGTTCCCGATGCCGAGGTCGCGGACGCCGGCCAGGAACTGGTCGTTGAGCTCCACCTCGGCCCGCCACTGTCGCCAGGCATCGTCCACGACCGCCGGGTCGGCGATCGCGCCGTTCCAGTCGCCGTCGCGGTCGTCGGCTGTGCAGTACAGCTTCGGCGCGTCCTCGCCGGTCATCACGCGGCGAAAATGTCGCTCCTCCTCGGCCATGTGTCGCACCAACCCGAGCAAGGACATCGTGGACGGTGGTACGGATCGCAGGGCGAGCTGCTCGGCGTCCAAGCCCGCGCATTTCATTTCCGTGGTGAGGCGGTAGGCGCGCAGATGGTCGAGCAGCATGCTGCGTTCATCGGCGGTCTTGACCTCGGTCTCGCGTGGGTCGTCGTCCGGGTCGACCCACATGTCGGGGTGGATGGTGGAGCTCGTCCACCGAGTCACCGCTGGTTCATTGATCCGCTCACCCGAGTCCATGTGGGCATCGTCGCGCGCGTCGACACGGTCCGCCACCAAATATCGGCACGGTTCTGACCCGCTTCCGTGACGAGCGGCCGCAGGGGGATCCCGCCACCGATCACGGTGCGGCACATGGTTGTCCCGTCCCGGCAAGCCGAAGACCGCGCAGACGTCGGCGGGCTGCGTAAGGATGCTTGACTGCTCGTCGAAGGTGAGGGTGCTGTTGACCACATGCCGGCAGCCTGCGATGTCGAGGGCAGTGATCAGCTCCTCGCGGAGGACGGTGGCCTCGAACGACTCGGAATCAGGGAGGGCGAGCGGCGGAAGGCTGACGGTCGAACCTGGCCAGAGGCTGATCCAGATGCCGCTCACCGCCCGCTGAGTGACCACCAGCCGCAGCCCGCCCCAAGAGTAGGGGTGGCCGTCGACATCAGGCCCCTTCATTACGCGCGCCGGGTGAGAGCGGCCCGGGCCGAGGAGATCTTCAGCTTCAGCCAGGGACATCCCGCAGGTGAGCGGCCCGATTCGGCCAGTGCGGGAGCGCCCGCCCACACCCCCCGCTCACACGTCCGGCAGGATGACCCAGTGGCCCTCATCCCCGAAACCCCTGACCGCGCCGCTGCCGACGCGGTACGGACCCGTATGGCGGCAGCCGGGGCTGCCATCGTGATCGTCGGCGCGGGGCTCGGTCTCAGGGCAGTGACGGCGGGGAACATGGCCAAGTACGGTGGAGACACGCTGTACACCGTCCTGCTTCTCACTCTTGTCGTCTTGGTCGCCCCACGGGTGACGCCCTTGAGGGCCGCCGGAAGCGCGCTGGCCGCCAGTTGGGCGGTCGAGTTCCTACAGCTCAGCACGGTGCCGGCGGAGCTCTCCCAGCGCAGCGCCGTCGCCCGCCTCGTGCTCGGTTCCACCTTCAATCCACCTGACCTGTTCTGGTACACAGTCGGCGCGGCGGCGGGATGGCTCGTCCACACCGCGGTGCGGCGGCGGTGGCCTCGGCCGTGAGGGGCCCCCGGCCCGGGGGAAGGCCGCCGGTCCGCGCGACGTCGTAGCGCAGCGATTCCATCCACCCCTCGACGCCGAACTCCTGGCCGATGAGGCCGGCGGACGAGGAGAGCAGGGACGCCCTCGTCGAAGGCGCCCCTTCGCGCCTCTTCATGCTCCGTCCGGGTCATCGCTCGCCCGTACGGACCGCCCGCCCGCCCGTACGGATCACTCCGGGAAGCCGACGGCGACGGCGCGTGGTCGGCTGGGCCCGGCTGGTTGCGGTCCTCTGACGGCCGGCCGCCCACCGCAGAAGAAGGAGTCCCATGTCTCGTCGGCATGTCCCGGCCGTCCTCGGCCTCGTGGCGGGCGCACTGGTGGCGGTACCGGCCCCGGCCGCTCACGCCGCCACGGTGAACGTTCGCTGCTCGGTCCCGGATCTCGTCGCGGCGATCAACGCCGCGAACAGCTCACCGGGGCCGGACACGCTCCGGCTGGCGCGCGAGTGCACGTACCGGCTGTCGGCACCCGACCCGGCCAGTCCCGGCAACGGACTGCCGGAGATCCGCGGCGAGATCACCATCGACGGGCGTCACTCGACGATCGCGCGCGACAAGAAGGCTCCGAAGTTCCGCATCCTCTTTGTCGCGGGGACGGGCAATCTGACGCTCGACCGCACCACGGTCAAGGGCGGCTTCGCCATCGACTGCCCCTTCTTCCAGGACCAGCCCCCGGGCATCGTCTGCGGCGGTGGCATCTCCAACACCGGAACGATGAGGGTGACCCGCAGCAGGTTCATCGGCAACACCTCCCAGTCCGACGTGTTCGCCCAGGGCGGCGGTATCGACAGTCCCGGCACCGGAAGCGTGAGCGAGACCGAGGTGACCGGTAACCACGTCGTGTACAACGGGAGCGCCATCGGTGGTGGCGCCGCCGGCGCTGCCATCGCGAACGACGGTCCGCTGACGGTCACCGATTCGAGGCTGACCGGGAACACCGCGACCGTCACGGAGGACACCCAGAGCTTTGCCTTCGGGGCCGGCATCATCAGCTTCGCCGAGACGACCGTCGAGAACACGGTCATCAGCAAGAACCGTTCCTTCGCCCCGGGCGGGTTCGCACGTGCCGCCGTCTCCAACGGCATTCCCGAGCCCGGCAGGATGATCGTGACCGGCGGCGCCATCAGGGACAACACATCGGACGCTCCTCACGGTTTCGCCCAGGGCGGTGGCATCGCGAACAACGCCCTGATGACCGTGAGCAAGGTGAAGATCAGCGGCAACCGGGCCGTCGCCGAGGACGGCACCGCGCGCGGGGGCGGTATCCGTGTGGGTCCCATCGGCACCCTCGACCTGACCGACAGCCACATCACCGGCAACACCGTCAACGCTCGGAACGGCACGGCCCAGGGCGGCGGCCTCGACAACCCCGACGGCGGCACCCTGACAGCCAGGCGCAACCAGATCCTGCGGAACACGGTCACCGCGAAGGGCGGCACCGCACAGGGCGGCGGCCTCTACCACGCGGGGGGACCCACGGGGCTGGGCACCACCACGCTGGAGAGGAACACCATCACCCGCAACCGGGCTGGCGACGGCGGCGGCATCTTCAAGGCCTCCGGGGTCCTCACCCTGAACGGCGACGTCATCCGCGACAACCGGCCGAACAACTGCAGCCCGGTCGGCGCGGTCCCGGGGTGCACCGGCTGACGGCCTCCCAGAGGCAGTGCGGCCAGCCGGGCTGTGCGGCCGCGGCCCGGCTGACAGGGTGCGAACTTTCCGAGTTCATGCAGTTCACCGCCTCCGCCACGTACCGGTGGGGCCGGCTAGTGACGTGCGTCGCGCTGCGATGGCCCTCGTCACATGAGAATGACGGCGTCTCCGGCACGTACCGGACCGGGCGCCACCACTGTTGCCAGGGCGTCCAGCCGGGCGTGATGTGCCTTCGCGATCGCTCGCAGCACCAGCGGGGAGTGGGGTAGATCCCGTTGGGCTTCATTGGTCATGACACACCGCTCGCTGGAGCGCACGAACTCCAGACACAGGGCACCTCCGATCCACGCCTTGCACCCGAACCACTCGTCCTCGACGAACGGACGGGTACCCGGTGGGGTCCGCACCAGGAGATTCGGCCGGAAGCGCCGCTCGTCGACCGGAACATCGGGAACCGCCGCGCGCCCAGTCGAGGGTGGCTGTAGTCAGGACGCTGAGAGGAAGCTGGTCGAAGTGGGAGATCTCTTGCTCGCGGGCCAATGCGACGTCGTCTCGGCCAAGGTATCTGCGGAGGTAGGCGGTTGGATCGGCAACGATCGCGCCGTGCGGATCCAGCAGCTCCGGCTCCTGCGTCCCGTCCGCGTAGCGGGAACGCAATTGCAGCAGGCCGGGCATCCGGCGGAACCGTCGGGTGTTCTTACCGGAGCCGAGCTTGCCCGTGCCGTCGCGCACCGCGAACAGACGGTCGCCGACGAGACCGCGGGTGTCGACATCCGCTCGCCGCAGCTGCTCTCCTCCCGTCGACTTGATCGGATACCGCCATATGCGCTCGACCGTTCCCATCGCGTACGTCACTCCATGGACACTACAAGAGCATTCCTGCCCGATTTCGGGCAGGAAATCGCACTGCGCACCGCCGCCCCGGGCCGCCGCAGGCGCGCCTGGGGCGTTGTCCTCGGCATCCAGACCGGCACCCTCGTCCGGGGTGTGCTCAGCTCGCTCGGCATCACCGCCGTACTGACGGCATCTCACCTCGCCCTCGGCGACTGATCACCGTCCCTCCACGGCGCACGCGGCCACGCAGCCTGCGTCGTACCGCAGGCGTTGTAGCGCCCTACTTCCCTGAGTCGCTCCACCGGATCTCGCCGTCCTCCACCACATCGGACGCCCTCAGCCCGAGCACCCGTGCGATGCCCATCGACGCGTGATGCCCCGGATGGATGTACGCGGCCAGCCCGCCCACCCCCTGCGCCCGCAGCCAGGACGCCATGGCAAGCGCTCCTTCTCGCCCGTAGCCCTTGTGCTGGAAGTCGACACCGACCACCCATGCGAGGGACGCCTCAAGCGCGTCGTCGGCGGCCGGCCGTTGCAACGTGGCCTGGACCGTGCCGATCAGCTGCCCGTCCGACGTCCGGCGCAGCATCCAGTTCAGCCACCCCTGCGTACCGTCCGGCGAGTGGCCCGCCAACTGGCGCCCGTACCGCGCTTCGAGCCGCGCGGGTGAGTGGGGCGTCCCACCCGTCCACGTATGAAGCCGTACATCACCGAAGACGGACGCCGCCTCACGCGCGTGCTCCACGCGGAGCGGTTGCAGAGAGAGGCGCGGCGTCGCCAAAGGAACAGCGGCGGGCCAGGGGGGTGTGTACGCGGGCATCAACGGAACATACCCGGTTCCGGGCGGCGAAGTGAGCCGAATCGAACCGGCCTTGGCCGGTGGCACACCGTTGTGGTTTCCCACCTTGCCTGGGAGCTGGAGAGGTCTGGCGCCGGGGCAGCCGCTCGGCGCCGGAGTCAATCGGTGACGCGATCAGTTCTATTGGGCTGCTACGTTCGATTAGGCTGATCATGTTCAAAATGACATCGGGGGATGGTTCCGCACGTATGCGTGTGAGGCGGAGCCATGTAGAGGGGGAACCGTAGTGAAGCTCAAGCGCATTGCCTTCGTGGCTGCCGCCGCCGTAGTGGGTCCGACTGTCCTGATGGCCTCGCCCGCGATGGCCGACGAGGTGCAGAAGCCGGCGGTCACCACACCCGACGCGGCGCCGAAGGACGACACGGCCAAGCCTGAGGCCGAGGCGACGCCGGTCGGCGCGGCCAAGGAGTCGGCCAAGCAGAGCGTTGGTCAGGAACGGCCCTGGGGGCCCAAGCTCTCTCTGGAGAACCTGCCCGCAGCCGGGTTCGTGGCCGGTGGCAACTGGAGCGAAGCCACGCTCAAGGTGGACAACAGCGGCCTCAAGGCGGTCGACGACTACGCGCTGGAACTCCGTGTCACCGGCAGCGCGCTGAAGGCCTCGTACTTCGACGTGGAGGTGTTCCACGCCGGCGCCTGGCACACCGCAGCCCCGATGCCCGCGATCGACGCCCCGGTCTACGACCTGACCCCCGGCCTCTCGTACGGCGCGGGCTCGGTCACCGAGCTCAAGGTGCGGATGCGCGCCACCGCCGCGGCGCCCGCAGCCGACATCAAGGTCCACGTCAGCGGCACGGACCACCGGGACGTCGACTCGAAGGTGGCGTCGTACCCGTCGAAGATCACCCACAGCAAGACCGACGCGGGCGACGGGATCAAGGCCGGGGCCCCGAACCTGACCCTGGACGGGCTACCGACCCATGGCTTCAAGGCCGGCGACGACTGGCGCGAGTTCGCCCTCCACGTGGACAACTCCGGCCGCGCGGCAGTCGACGACTACAGCCTGGAACTGGTCCTGTGGACGCTCGACACCGCCGAGTTCCAGGACGGTGACATCCAGTTGGAGATGTACGCACCGGACTCCGCCGGTACCTGGGCCTGGCGCACGGTCGAGGCGTACGGCTCGGAGGAGGCATGGAGCCTCGGCCTCGCCGAGGTCGACATCGAGAAGAACGAGGTGTTCGACCTCAAGCTTCGGATGAAGTTCGACAAGGACGTCCCGCCCACCCGCATTTCCCTGGACACCACCGCCGAGGGCGGCAGCGCGGAGCGCGTCAAGCACCGCACCGTGCTCACCGCCCCCGACGGACAGGCGCTCCGCCACGGCCCGAAGCTGGCGCTGAACGGACTGCCCAAGGCAGGTTTCAAGGCCGGAGGCGGCTGGGAGTCGCTCGCCCTGAACGTCGACAACTCCGGCAAGGAGGCGATCGACAAGTACACGTTCACGCTGTTCTTCTTCAACGACGGCAAGCACGTCCTGCGTGCCGAGCACCTGGACATCGAGATCTGGAACGGCAAGGAGTGGGTTGCGGTCGAGAAGGACCCCACGGGCTCGACTCCCGGGGCGATCTTCGACTGGGCCGTGGGGAAGAACGCCAAGTTCGACATCCAGCTCCGGGTCCGCGCCACTGCCGACGCCCCGGCCTGCGACGTCGTCGTGATCCTGTACGCGGACAGCAACGGATCGGATCAGCCCGTCGATTCGCCCATGGTCGTCCTCCAGACCTCGGTCGTCACGTCGGGCACGAGCGGTGACGGGAACGGGAACGGGAACGGGAACGGCGACACCGACCACGACACCGGCGGCAACAAGCCCTCCCCGGACGGCGGCTCGAAGCCGGTCGACAACAGCGGCAGCACGGGCGGCAACACCAACACCGGCTCCCCCGCCACGGGTGGCGAGCTCGCCCGGACCGGCACCGACTCGGCTACCAGCTGGGCCCTCGGCGCCTCCGGTATGGCACTCGCCCTGGGCGCCGCGTTCGTCGTGGGCACGGGCCGCCGACGTCGCCCCACCGCATAACGCCGGGCCGCCCGGCGGTCAGGTTCCGACGTTCGAGGTGAGTCTCCCCGCCGGTCACGAGCACGACCGGCGGGGAACCCCCGAGGGCCCGTCAAACCAAGACGGACCAACTGAAGCGTTGCGTCACAGCCACCGCAGCGGCAGAGACCGCTTCACGCGAACATGACACGCATCCCGCCCTGGGCCAGGGCATCAAAGGTACCGGCCATCAGGTCGTACGGCTGGCCGTCCGGCGTCACGGCACGGGACAGGTGCTCGCGCGCGGTCGCGGCGTCCCGCCAGAGCAGCGTTGCGGGGGCGGTGTAGCCGAAGGTACCGCGCAGGCAGTCGGCGAGGGCGGCCAGGCAGCCGCCGAAGTAGCCGCCCGGTCCGTTCACCGCCTCGCCGAGCGCCAGGTAGAGGCTCGGGACGTCCGTGATGTGCCGGCCGTCGAGCTCGTACGCGTGGCCGGCCGGGCGGTCGCCGGAACAGGTGTCGGCGCGGGAACCGGGGTTGGCGGAAGTGAGTGGTGGTCGGCGAGCGGGCGCCGCTTGCGCCGATGGAGGAGGCCGCTGGGCGGCTTGTTAGATAGTTAGCAAAGATGCGTCCTCTACACCCGACGGCGCCTGTCAACTCCTCCCGCCGGAGCTGGGGTTCGGCTCCGGGCAGATCTGCTGACCGGCGCCTGGAGCGGTGGCCGCAGCCCGGATTCCCCGCCGGCCGGACTGAACGCGGCCGGCCGCCTCGATCATGAGGGTGAGAAGGGCAGCGGTTCGGCGTCCAGTGACTCGGTGTATCCCAGGGCCCACTGCCCGGGGACGGTCTCGCAGACGGCCTCCAGGTCAGCCCGGGTCCGGCCCCGGACGTGCAGCCAGCTGTGGACGCCCAAGCCGTCTTGGCGGAGCAGCTGCCCCGGGGCGGAGAACCAACGCACCGGAAATTCCTCCGGACCCGTCCACGTCGGGTAGTCGGGCAGTGCGACGCGCCGGAAGCGTTCGGGCACCGCACCAAGCAGGTCCGCCGGCAGCTCGCACGCGTTGTACAGCCGACCTCCACCGCCGAACAGCGCCTCGCTCAGTACGAGCTCGACGCAGGCCAGGGACACCCGAGCCATGAATTGCACCCAGCCGTGCCGCCCCTGGACGAACACCGGCGGATCATCCTGATCAAGGTCGCGCAGGCGCACGCCCCAGAAGGCGCCGCCCTGATTCTCGCTGCGGAAGACGAGGACACCGCCGCACTCGTCATGCACGAACATCTCGGCGGGCGTCAGCAAGGGATCCTGGTTGGCGATCAGGTCGAACCGCGCGCCCAGGAGCGCGTAGACCTCACGCAGCGCGGCCGGCAGGAAGCAACCGAGCGCTGCCTCGGCCCGCGCCAATTCCGCTGCCGGCGTGCCGTCGTCCTCGGTCAGTGGCTCGCCCCAAGCAGCGGCGAAGCCGCGGATGAACGCCCACGCCCGCTCTCGGTCGGAAACTCCGCCGTCCAGAGCCTCGGCTACGTCGAACACGCCAGTCATGCTGCGAACCGTAACAGGAAGCACACGCCGCATCGCCGAGAGATGATCAGGCAGCCAGTAAGAGCACCGTACCGGGCCGACTGCAAAGATCACTTCATGGGAGACACTGGTGAACAGCTGACACGAACTGCGTTCGACGTCTTGGAGGCATCGGATTCCACCCGCGCCGAAGCCCTGCGGTTGCTCGGGGCCGACAGGGCCCTGCACGCGGAATGGATCGTGGGGCTCGCCGTGAACCGCGCGGCACCGGTTTCGGTACTCCGACGTGTCTTCACGGTTGACCCGCTGCCCGATCCCCGGTCCTGGCTGATCTATCGAGAGCTGTCGCCCCAGTTGGCGATGGCCGCCGTCGCGCATCCCGACCCCAAGGTCCGCGAGATCCTCGCCGCGAATCCGCACCTGCCGCCGGAAGCGCTTGCCGTGCTGGCCGACGACCCCGACCCGAAGGTGCGCCGCTGCGCGGTCGTCATGGCGGGCGAGTTCGGCGTCGAGCTGCCGACGGAAGTCACAGTCCGGGTCGCTACCGACCCCGAGGTGCGGCTGCGCTACTGGGCTACCGCACTGCCCGGTCTGCCGGACGAGACCCTGCTCTCCCTCGCCGAGGACCCCGACCCGCGCGTCCGCTCCGCCGCGATCGGCCCATGGAGCTGGCCACGACTGCGCCCGGAGGTCCGGGCCGCGGCCGAGGCCGACCCCGATCCCAGGGTGCGTAAGGCGGCCGAACGCGCCACCCGCGTCGATGTGCCGCTGCCGGCTACGGTCAAGGACTTCCTCGCGGAAGAGGACGACCGTCGGCGCCGCGACGCCGCGTTCAAGGCGCCCGTCGAGGCCGCGTTGGCGCGGCTCCTCGTGGAGCACGAGGACGACTGGATACGCCGTGCGGCCGCATCCAATCCCCACGTGCCAACGAGGCTCGCCCTCACCCTGGCCACCGATCCCGATGCCTCCGTCCGTCTCGCCGTCTCCCTGCGTGGGGACCTCACCGAGGAACAGCGCACGGCGATCGACTACACGGTGACCGAAGGCCGGCATCCGGTGCCCGTGTGGGTCGAGGAACGCTTCGGCGACCTGGACGCGCTGCGGGAGATCGCCGTCTCCTCCCACGTCCTGCTGCGCCGGGGCGTAACGCGCGCACCAGAGCTACCCGTCGACGTGATCGAGCGGCTGGCCGCCGACGACGACTACTACGTCCGGCTGATGCTGTGCGAGAACGACCACGCGCCGCACGAGCTGCTGGTGGAGATGTTCACCGACTGGCACGGACTGAGCTGGGGCCTTCTGGCATCCCGCCGCAACTTCGCCCGCCCTGGCCTGGCCCGTTTCGCGGACGATCCGAACTACCGGCTGCGGTATGCAGCGCTCTTCGACCCCGAAGCGGAACCGCAGCTCGTCGAGCGGCTCTCCCACGACGAGAACGACACGGTCCGCCGCCACGCCGTGGCCGACCCCCGCCTGCCCTACACGAGGCTGATCGAGATGCTGGGCGAGGGCGAGATGTCACGTACGGCGGCTCTCAACCCCGCGCTGCCCGTGGAACTGATGCACCAGCTTCTCGATATCGCCGGCGTCAACAGCTGAAGGCGGTGGCAGAAGGCTTGGTGCGGGGCATTTCCTTGCGGGTGGGGTGTTGCGGGCTGAGCCCCTGTGGGCTGAGACCTGGAAGAGCTGCCGACCAGCGTGCGGACGAAGACCAGCAGCGCCTCGGCGAGGGCCGGTTCGTCGAGCGCCCCCTCGA
>NZ_JBSFTP010000124.1:0-12218 GCF_053591315.1 Streptomyces sp. NPDC003042 | reverse complement strand
GGCGTACATGCACGACCGCTACCGCGTCATCACGGGGCCGCCGCTGTCCCCGCCGACCGGGCCGGACTCCTGGTGCTGATGGTGCCCTTCGGCAGCGTCCGGGGGCTGCTCCCGCCGGACCTCGTACGGGACAAGGTGCTGGTGGACGCCACGAACGCGTTCGGCGGCCCCGGCGCCCCCGCCGACCTCGGCGGCCGCGGCTCCAGCGAACTGGTCGCCGAGTGGTATCCCGGAGCCCGGGTCGTGAAATCCCTGAACACCATGCATTTCGAAACCCTCGCCGTCGCCGGCACCGCGTCAGGAGACCGCCTGGCGCATTTCACGGCGGGCGACGACGCGAAAGCCAAAGAAATCGTCGCGGGAATCATCACGGATCTGGGATTCGCGCCCGTCGACACCGGCCCGCTGCATTCCGGAGGAATTCTCCAGCAGCCCGGCGGGCCCCTCTTCAACCGGCCGCTCACGGAAGCGCAGGCGCTGGCATGGACATCGCACTGAATGTGAACGGAAGACCCGAGCAGTTCTCGGCGCCGCCGAACGAACTGCTTGTGGAACGACTTCGCGACGGCCTCGGCCTCACCGGTACCAAGGTCGGCTGCGACACCGGCCAGTGCGGCACGTGCGTGGTGCGGCTCGACGGCAGATCCGTCAAGAGCTGCCTGATCCTCACGGCCGCGGCGGCCGGCTCCGAGGTCACCACCATCGAGGGCGTCGGCGAGCCGGGCGGTGAACTGACCCCGCTCCAGGAGGCGCTGCGCCAGGAGCACGGCACCCAGTGCGGGTTCTGCACCCCCGGCATGGTCATGGCCCTCGGCGAGCTCGTCGAGGACGCCGCGGGCGGCGAGGCCCCCACCGAGCCCGAGATCCGCGAGTGGCTCACCGGCAACATGTGCCGCTGCACCGGCTACCACAGCGTCGTCCGCGGAGTGCAGCGCGCCTGCGCCGTCGCACGACAGGAGGGGTGAGGCAATGACCGCGGTGACGGGGGCCCACACTGTGCTCGGACAGCCGCTCGACAGCCGTGAGGACCCGCAGCTCCTGCGCGGCGAGGCGACGTACGTGGCGGACATCGATCTGCCCGGCACGGCCCACATGGCCATCCTCGGCAGCCCGGTGGCCCACGCGAGGATCCTCTCCATCGAGACCAAGGCAGCGGAGCAGCTCCCCGGCGTGCTGAAGGTGGCCACCGCCGCCGACTTCACCGGTGTCATGCCGCTGCCCTGCATCTGGATACCCGGCGGGGTCGAGAGCCACTTCCCGCCCCACCCCTACGGACTTCCCGGCGCCCGCCCGGTGCTGAGCGGCGACACCGTCCGGCACGTCGGCGACCCGATCGCCGTGGTCGTCGCCGAGACCCCGCGCCAGGCCGCCGCGGCGCTGGCCGCCATCGCCGTCGAGTACGAGCCGCTGCCCGTGGTCACCCGCGCCGACCAGGCCCTCGCCGAGGGCGCGCCCCAGCTGCACGAGGCCGTCCCGGGCAACCTGAACGCGTACTGGACCTGCGGCGACCGGGACCGTACCGACGCGGCCATCGCCGAGGCGGAGGTCACGGTAGAGCTCGACCTGGTCAACCAGCGCACCATCAACAGCCCCATCGAGCCGCGCGGCGCGGTCGGCGACTACGACGCGGCCACCGGCGAGTACACGCTCTACGCCTCCACCCAGGGCCCGCACAACCACCGCTTCCTGCTCTCCGCGCTGGTACTCGGCATCCCCTTCAACAAGCTGAGGGTGATCGCCCCGACCGTCGGCGGCAGCTTCGGCACCAAGGGCTACCTGTACCCCGACATGCCGCTGGTCCTGCTGCTGTCCAAGGCGCTCGGCCGGCCCGTCAAGTGGGTGGACACCCGCACCGGGCTGATGAACTCCACCGTCCAGGGCCGCGACCACCGCCAGCACGTCACCCTCGCCGGCACCCGCGACGGCCGCATCACCGCCGTGCGCTGCACCAGCTACGCCAACCTCGGGGCGTACCCCTCCACCATCGGCCCCGGTGTCGCCACCGCCCTGATGGGCCGCTCCATCAGCGGGATGTACGACATCGACGCGGCCTTCTGCGAGGTCTACGCCGCCTTCACCAACACCGTTCCGCTCGGCGCCCAGCGGGGCAGCGGGCGCGCCGAGGCCGCCTTCCTGATGGAGCGCCTCGTCGACCGGTACGCCTCGGAGATCGGCATGGACCCGGCGGCGGTGCGGCGCGGGAACCTGGTGCCGAAGGAGAAGTTCCCGTACGACAACGGTCTCGGCTGGACCTACGACTCCGGGAACTACGAGCTGAACTTCGACCGGGCGATCGAGCTGTCCGGCTACGCCGACGTGCCCGCCCGCAAGGCTGAGGCCCGCGCCCGCGGCAAGCGCCTCGGTGTCGGCATCGCCACGTACGTCGCCGTCTGCGGGGTCGGCCCCTCGACCCGGATGTCGAAGGAGGGCATGCTCGGCGGCACCTGGGAGAGCGCCAACATCCGCGTCCACCCGACCGGCGAGGTCACCGTCACCGTCGGCTCCGCCTCCACCGGGCAGAGCCACGGCACCGTCTTCGCGCAGGTCGCCGCCGAGGAGCTGGGCATCGACCCGGACACCGTCCAGGTGCTGGAGGGCGATACGCAGAAGGCCCCGTACGGGCAGGGCACCTACGGCTCGCGCTCCTACAGCATGGCCGGGCCCGCCGTCGCGCTGACCGCCCGCAAGATCAAGAGCAAGCTGCTGCGGGCCGGCGCGGTCTTCCTCGGCGTGCCCGAGGACAAGGTCGTCTACGCGGACGGCACGGTTCACGAGGAGGGCAACGAGGAGAACGCCAAGACCTTCGCCGAGCTGGCCATGGCCCTGTGGTACGGCTGGGGACTGCCTCCGGAGATCGAACCGGGTCTCGACGAGACCACCCACTTCGACCCGCCGGACTTCAACTTCCCCTTCGGTACGCACGTCGCGGTCGTCGAGGTCGACGAACTGACCGGCGAGAGCGAGGTGGTCGCCTACACCGCCGTCGACGACGCCGGGAACATCGGCAACCCGAAGGTCGTCCTCGGCCAGATCGAGGGCAGCATCGTCCACGGCCTCGGCCAGGCCCTCATGGAGGCCGCCGAGTACGACGACGACGGGCTGCTGATCAGCCGCGACCTCGGCCACTACGCCCTGCCGCGCGCCGCCGACGTGCCCTTCTTCTCGCTGGACAAGACCGTCACGCCCAGCCCGCACAACCCGCTCGGCGCCAAGGGGGCCGGTGAGATCGCCACCGTGCCGCCCGCCGCCGCCGTCGTCAACGCCGTCGTCGACGCCCTCTCGGACCTCGGCGTGCGGCACATCGACATGCCGCTCACGCCCGAGAAGGTCTGGCGCTTGCTGCGAGGAGGAGACCGGTGATCCTCACCGAGTTCGACTACGTCCGGCCCGACGGCCTCGACGAGGCGCTGACCCTGCTGGCCGGGACGCGCGGCGCCCGGGTGCTGGCCGGGGGGCAGAGCCTGCTGCCCGACCTGCGCACGGGCCGCGAAGCGGCCCGCCTGCTGGTCGACGTACGCCGGCTGGAGGAGCTCCGGGGCATCGAGCGGACACCCGACGGCCCCGACGGTTCGTGGCTGCGGGTCGGGGCGCTGACCACCCTCGCCGAACTGGCCGCGGACCCGCTGGTGCTCGCCGGCGCGCCGGAACTGGCCGCCGCGGCCCGCGCCAACGGAGACCCCCAGGTCCGCAACCTCGGCACCGTCGGCGGCAACCTGGCCGCCGGCGGGCGGGCGACCGACCTGCCGGTCGCCGCCATCGCCGCCGACGCGGTGGTCGAACTGGCCGGACCCGGCGGGCGTTCGACCGTACCGGCCGAGGAGTTCGCGGCCACCGGCGCACCCGACGCCACCGTCCTCACCGCGCTGCTGGTACCCGCCGCCGCCGGACGGGCCGCGGCCTTCGAGAAGACCGCCGACCGGGCCACTCGCTACCCGGTCTGCGCCGCCGCCGTACGGATCACCCCCGGCGGGCCGCGCATCGCGGTCACCGGGGCCACCGCCCGCGCCGTGCGCCTGCGCGGGGTGGAGGACCGGCTGGGCGGGGGTCCGTACACGACGCCGGCCGTGCTCGAGGCGTTCCGCGCCGAGCCCCGGGAGCTCTTCGTCCCCGGGCGCGGCACCTCGGCCGAGTACCTCGGCCACCTGGCGGGGGTGCTCACGGCCCGCGCGCTGGCGAAGGCCCTGGCGCACGCCTGACCGCTCATCACGTGACACATCACGTGGCCATGTCACACAGCAACGTCACGTGGCCCATTACGGGGAGTTGAACCAGCAGTGGCCGACACATCGAAGAGCACCAGGGAAGCAGCCGCGCACCCCGCCGCCCACGCGGCCGGTGCGCCCAGGAGCTCCGGCTTCTGGGTGGTGGGATCGGTCCTCGTCCTGCTGATGCTGTCCTCCTCCGTGCCCTCCGCCCTCTACGTGCTCTACCAGGAGAAGTGGGCACTGTCCTCGGGCATGATCACAGTGGTCTTCGCCCTGTACGCCGTCACCGTGCTCGCCGGGCTCCTGCTGTTCGGGTCCCTCTCCGACACCCTCGGCCGGCGCCCGGTGCTGGGCGCCGGGCTGGTCCTCGCGATGGTCTCCATGGGCCTGTTCGCCGCCGCCCAGGGGCTCGGGCTGCTGCTCGCCGCCCGCGCCGTACAAGGTCTCGCCGTGGGCCTGGCCACCGGGGCGATGGGCGCCGCCCTCCTCGAACTCGCCCCCCGGTCGAGGCCCGCGCTGGGCGCCCAGATCAACAGCGCCGGTCCGACGGTGGGCATCGGGCTCGGCGGCATCGGGGCCGGGCTGCTCGTCCAGTACGCGCCGGCGCCGACGGTCCTGAGCTACCTGCTGCTCGTCGTGGCCTTCGCCGTGACCCTGGTCGGCGTCGTCCGGATGCGCGAGAGCGCACCCGCGGCGGGCGGCCGCTTCCGGGTGGTGCCGCACCGGATCCACGTACCGGTGGCCGTCCGAGGCCGGTTCGCCGTCCTCGTCCTGACCATCGTCGCCGTCTGGTCGGTGGGCGGCTTCTACCTCTCGCTCGGACCGCACCTGGCCCTCTCCCTGCTCCAGTCCACCAACTACCTCGTCGGCGGAGCCACCGTGGCCCTGCTCGCCGGCGCCGCCACCGTCGCCCAACTGCTGCTCGGCCACACGGAGGCGCTGCGCACCGCCGTGCTGGGACTGTGCGGCCTGCTCGCCGGACTCGGCCTGGTCCTGCTCGCGCTGGGCATGGGCTCGGCCGCCGTGTTCCTCGTGGCCACGGCCGTCCTCGGCAGCGGCTGGGGCGCCGCCTTCCTCGGCTCCTTCCGGGCGCTGAGCGCGCTCGCCGAGCCGGAGCACCGCGGTGAACTGACCGCCGCCGTATACGTCTTCGCGTATCTCGCGATGAGTGTGCCGGCGGTCCTCGCCGGGATGCTCACCAACATCCACGGGCTGCACCGCACCTCGGTCGGCTTCATGGCCGCCGTCGCCGGGGTGTGCGCGCTCGCCCTGCTGGTCACCCTGCGGCTGGCGACCCGCGCCAGGACCGAGGGGAGCACGGCGTGAACACCTCCGAGCTGCGGTCCGCCCTGCACGGGCTGGAGATCTTCGCCGCGATCAACGAGGACCAGCTGGACTGGCTCGTCTCGGTCTCCGAGCCCCGCGTCCTCGCCGACGGCGAGGTGCTCTTCCGCGACGGCGAGGAGGCCACCGGCTTCCACGTGCTGCTCAGCGGGGGGCTCGTCGTCACCAAGGTCGTCGACGGCCGGGAGGAGGTGCTGACCCGGCACTCCACCGGGGAGGGGAGCGCGGCGGCCGAAGAGCACGACGGCAAGCCCTCCGCCGCACACCGCTTCACCGGAGAGCTGCCGCTGCTGACGGACGGCTCGTACGTGGCCACCGCGGCCGCCAGCGGGCCCGCGACCACCGTCGTGGCGTACGCGAAGCCGGTGTTCTTCGAGATGCTGTCCCGCTGCCAGGGTGTGGCGGCCGTCCTGCTGCCCGTACTGGCCTGGCGGATCAAGTCCTCCGAGGTGCAGGCCCGCAAACGGGCCACCGTGGAGGCGCTCGGGACCCTCGCCGCCGGGCTCGCCCACGAGCTGAACAACCCGGCCGCCGCCGTGGCACGGGCCGCGCAGGAGCTGGCGCCCGCCCTGGAGCGGCTGACCGGGACCGCGTACGCCTGGGGGGCGGCCGCCTCGGGCGCGGAGCGCTCCGTACTGGACCGGCTGACCGAGGAGCTGGACAAGCTCCCGCCGCCCGCGACCACCGACCCGCTGGCCCAGGCGGACGCCGAGGAGGAGATCGCCGACTGGGCTGAGGAGGCGGGGGCCGAGCGGCCGGGACTGCTCGGCGCCGGGGCCTCGGACCTCGGGCTGGAGCTGGGCCGGCTGCTGGACGGGCTGGAGGGCATCGGCGAACCGGCCCTGCCCGCCGCCCTGGACCACCTCGCGGCCCTGCTGGAGGCGCGGTCGCTGGCCGCCGAGCTGCGGGCGGCAGGCCCCCGGATCTCCCAACTGGTCGCGGCGACCCGCGATTACGCCAATCTCGACCGGGCTCCGGAGCAACGCTTCGCGGTGACCGGCGGCCTGGAGAACACCCTGGTCGTGCTGCGGGCCAAACTCGCCGGCATCACCATCGTGCGGGCGTACGAGCCGGACATGCCCGAACTGACCGGGTATCCGGGCGAGTTGAACCAGGTGTGGACCAACCTGGTCGACAACGCGGCCGAGGCCATGGAGGGCGCGGGCACGCTCACCCTGCGTGCCCGGGCCGAGGGTGTCTGCATGGTCGTGGAGATCACCGACACCGGCCGCGGCATCCCCGAGGACGTCCTGCCGCGCATCTTCGAACCCTTCTACACCACCAAGGACGTGGGGAAGGGCACGGGTCTGGGGCTGCACCTCAGCTACCGGATCGTCACCCAGCGCCACCACGGGTCGATCACGGCCCGTTCCCGTCCGGGCGAGACCCGGATGGTCGTGCGGCTGCCGCTCGCGCCGGCCGCCACGTCCCGCACGTCACCCCGTTCCGCCGCCACCCCATGAAAGCGAGTCGAACATGGCAAAGTACGACATCTCCGCACTGCACCCGGTCTTCGTTCGTCAGATGGAGGCGCTGGCCGCCCTCGACATCGAGGCGGTGATGAAGAACTACACCGACGACGCCGTGCTGTTGCGCTTCGAGGGCGTCTCGGTGGGCATCGACGCCGTTCGCGAGACGTTCACCGGCTATCTCACGGTGAAGCCCACGCTGGTCGAACTCCAGGAGTACATCGAGACCGAGGACACCATCTTCTACCGGGCGATCATGAACCTGAACGGCGAGCCGGAGCACGCGTTCGGGACACTCGTCGTCCGCGATGGCCGGATCTGGCGCCAGACCGCCGGATTCGGGGGCTGACGGTCCTTTCGTGGGTAGCGTGTGCGGGGAGGGCGGGGAAAACGCCCTCCCCGCACACGTAAAAGAATGGGTGAAGGGGAGGTCATCGTGCAGGAAACCAACCGGGTAGAGGCGTTCAGCGACGGCGTATTCGCCATCGTGATCACGATTCTGGTGCTGGAGTTAAAGGTTCCGGAAGAGCAGGGTACGGAGCTCTGGCACGGGCTCTGGCAGCAATGGCCGCACTACGCGGCCTATCTCGTGAGTTTCCTCATCATCGGCGTCATGTGGGTGAACCACCACACGATCTTCAGTCACCTCAAGCGGGTGGACCGACCGCTGTTGTTCCTGAATCTCCTGGTGCTGATGGTGGTTTCGGTGATCCCGTATACGACCAACGTGCTCGCCGAGCACCTCGTGGACGACGAATCGGCCAACGTGGCGGCGATCCTCTACAGCTCCTGGACCGTCGTGTACGCTCTCGCCTTCCTGGCCTTCTGGTGGTACGTCACCCGGGTCGGGCATCTCTTCCACGAAACCGTGGACAAGGAAGGCGCCCGAGCCACCCGGTTGCGCTTCGGACTGGGCGCGGTCGCCTACCCCTTGACCGTCGTTCTGTCCTTCTATTCGGCACCTCTCACTCTCGTCGCACACTTTCTGATCGCGCTCTACTATGCGGCGAACCAGATCCCGATCCCGCTCGTGGTAGGGGATGAGCGGCTCGATACTGCCAGCGACCTCAGGAAGTAGCCGCCCGGGCCTACGGCCGTTCTCCGCGGTCAAGTAGGGTAAAAAAGATCTAGCTGGTCGCGGGGGAGGCACCAGATGGCTCGCGTAGTCCTGCCGGAGGATTCCACCAAGGAAATCTCCGATTTGATCGATGTACTGATCTCGCTCTTCTTCGAGTCCTTACCTCGGCGGGACCAGCGAAACTGGGCCCGCGTTTATCTGAACGGCCTCGTGCGGACCACCGGGAAGAAAACAATCCGCAACATTGCCGGAACCGGGGCCAGTTCCGTCGAACAGAGCCTCCAGCAGTTCATCAGCAAATCTCCCTGGGACTGGACACCGGTCCGCCGCTCACTCGCCCAGCACCTGGAACGCACCGCCCAGCGCCCGCTGGCCTGGGTGGTGCAGCCCATGGTCATCGAGAAGGCCGGTGACCGCTCCGTGGGCGTCGGCCGGCAGTTCGTCCCGGAGCTCGGCCGCACGGCCAACTGCCAGCAGGCGGGCGGCATCTGGCTCGCCTCCAGCGAGGCCAGCTTCCCCGTCGAATGGACCCTCACCCTCCCCGGGCCCTGGACCAGCGAACTGCTGCGCCGCCGACGGGCCGGCATCCCCGACACCGCGCGCTCCCTGACCCCCGCACAGGACGCCGTGCACGCCGTACAGCGGATGGCCGCGACCTGGCAGCTCCAGCGCCGGCCAGTGGTGATGGAGGTCTCCAACACCGACCTCCCGCAGACCATCGAGGCCTTCGCCCTCCAGGACATCCCCTTCGTCCTCAAGGTGGACGGCTCGCTGCCCGTCTCCTTCGGCGGCGCGGGCCGCCACAAACCCGGGCCGCACACCGCGCCCGCCCGCGAGCTGATCGACTCCCTGCGCTCCCAGCGCCGGGTCGTCGAATGGACCCGGCACGGCCGCGCCGAGGGAGCGGTGACCCTGCTCACTTCGGCCGCGATCCTCGCCACCCCCAGCGAGGACCGGCCCGTGCCCGCCCCGGCCGCCCCGCTGCTGCTGGTGGGCGCCTGGACCGAGGCGGCCCTGCTGCCCTCCGAGTTCTGGATCACCAACATCGGCGACCGGCCGCTCGCCCAGCTCTTCCTGCTGGCCAAACTCACCGACCGGGTCTCCCTGGACTTCACCGGGACCTGCGAACCGGTCGGCATCCGCGACTTCGAAGGCCGCTCCTTCCGAGGCTGGCACCACCACGCCACCCTCGCGAGCGTGGCCCACGCCGCCCGGCTGCTGAGCACCGGCGGACGGGAGCCCGACCCGCCTGCCCTCGGCGCCGCTTCCCCGCACCTGGCCGCCGCCCGCACCCGCCCGCCCGCCGTCCTGCCGCCGCGGCCGCTCGTACCCGGGCAGATCCCGCGCCGCGCGTACATCCGCTGATGCTCGACATCGCCGGAGAACTGCGGACCTGGTGCGCCCAGCGGCGGGACTTCGCCCTGGCCACCGTGGTCGCCGTCAGCGGCAGCGCCCCGCGCGGGCCCGGCGCCTCGCTCGCCGTCGACGCCGCGGGCACCGCGCTCGGCTCCCTCTCCGGAGGCTGCGTGGAGTCCGCCGTCCACGAGCTGTGCCTCGACGCGATCGCCTCCGGCAAGGGCGGCGTACACCGCTTCGGGTACAGCGACGACGACGCCTTCGCGGTGGGCCTGACCTGCGGCGGAGTCCTGGACGTGCTGGTCACCCCGGTGCGCGGCCAGGACCCGGTACGGCCCGTGCTCGGCGCGGTGCTGGAAGCCGTGGAGCGGGGCGCGCGGGCCGCGTTCGCCCGGGTGGTCCGCGGTCCGTCCGGGCAGCTCGGACGCGCCCTGGCCGTCCACCCCGACGGCTCCTACGAGGGCGGCCTCGGCGGCGGTGCGGCCCTGGACCGGGCCGCCGCCGAGCGGGTCCGGGCGCTGCTGCTGGCCGGACGGACAGCCGCCGCCGAGCTGGGCACCGCCGGTGGGCTGTGCGGCGAACCGCTGACCCTCCTCGTCGAATCGGCCGCCGAACCGCCCCGGCTGATCGTCTACGGGGCCGTCGACTTCGCCGCCGCGCTGGCCCGGATGGGCGCCTTCCTCGGCCACCGGGTCACCGTGTGCGATGCCCGGCCCGTCTTCGCGACCCCGGCCCGCTTCCCGGGCGCCGACGAGGTGATCGTCGACTGGCCGCACCGGCACCTGGCCGGAGAACGGGACGCCGGGCGCCTGGACACCCGTACCGCGGTGTGCGTACTCACCCACGACGCCAAGTTCGACGTACCCGTCCTCGCCCTGGCCCTGCGGCTGCCCCTCGCCTACGTGGGCGCCATGGGCTCACGCCGCACCCACCTCGACCGAGAGGCCCGGCTGCGCGCCGAAGGCGTGCCCGAGACCGACCTGGCCCGCCTGAGATCACCGATCGGCCTGGACCTGGGCGGACGCACCCCCGAGGAGACGGCCCTCGCCATCGCCGCCGAATTCACGGCCGTCCGCCACCGGGCCCCCGCGACACCCCTCACCGGCGGTCGCCGGCGCGAGCCCGGGACCAAGGTCCCGTAGGAAAGAACCACCCGGCCCGTTATGTCCTGGACGATCGGCCGGGGCGGCATAAAGGCCAGGACATGGGAGAATGAAGTACGTGCGTTTCCTCGACTGCCCCGACGGGCAGGAGGCTCCTCCGACTCGACTGGGATGTTCAGCACGTGCGTTTCCTCAATGACCTGAAGCCGCCGTACGACTTGACGTACGACGATGTGTTCATGGTGCCGAGCCGCTCCGCGGTCGGCTCCCGCCAGGGCGTGGACCTCTCCTCGCCCGACGGCACCGGTACCACCATTCCGCTGGTCGTGGCGAACATGACCGCCATCGCGGGCCGCCGGATGGCCGAGACCGTCGCCCGCCGCGGTGGAATCGTCGTCATCCCGCAGGACATCCCGATCGAGATCGTCACCGACGTCATCTCCTGGGTGAAGAGCCGCCACCTCGTGCTCGACACGCCGATCACACTGGTGCCCACCCAGACCGTCGCCGACGCGCTGTCCCTGCTGCACAAGCGGGCTCACGGCGCCGGCGTCGTCGTCGACGAGGACAGCCGCCCCATCGGCGTCGTCACCGAGCACGACCTCACCGGCGTGGACCGCTTCACCCAGCTCTCCGAGGTCATGTCCAAGGAGCTGCTGCTCCTCGACGCCGACATCGACCCCCGCGACGCCTTCAACCAGCTCGACGCGGGCCACCGCAAGCTGGCCCCGGCCGTCGACAAGGACGGCAGGCTCGTGGGCATCCTGACCCGCAAGGCCGCCCTGCGCGCGACCCTCTACACCCCGGCCACCGACGCCAACGGCAAGCTGCGCATCGCCGCGGCCGTCGGCATCAACGGCGACTTCGTCCAGAAGGCCAAGCAGCTGCTGGACGCCGGCATCGACACGCTGGTCATCGACACGGCCCACGGCCACCAGGAATCGATGATCAGCGCGATCAAGGCCGTCCGCGCGCTGGACCCCCAGGTCCCGATCGTGGCCGGCAACATCGTCGCCGCCGAGGGTGTCAAGGACCTCATCGACGCCGGCGCCGACATCATCAAGGTCGGTGTGGGCCCCGGCGCCATGTGCACCACCCGCATGATGACCGGCGTGGGCCGCCCGCAGTTCTCCGCGGTGCTGGAGTGCGCGGCCGAGGCCAAGAAGTACGGCAAGCACGTGTGGGCCGACGGCGGCGTCCGTCACCCGCGCGACGTGGCGATGGCGCTGGCCGCCGGCGCCTCCAACGTCATGATCGGCTCCTGGTTCGCCGGTACGTACGAGTCCCCGGGCGACCTCCAGCAGTCCGCCGACGGCCGCCTGTACAAGGAGTCCTTCGGCATGGCCTCCGCGCGCGCCGTGCAGAACCGCACCAGCGAGGAGTCGGCCTACGACCGCGCCCGCAAGGGGCTGTTCGAAGAGGGCATCTCCACTTCGCGGATGTTCCTGGACCCGGCCCGGCCGGGTGTCGAGGACCTGATCGACTCGATCATCGCGGGTGTGCGGTCGTCGTGCACGTACGCGGGTGCCGGGTCCCTCGCGGAGTTCGAGGAGAAGGCCGTCGTCGGGATCCAGTCCGCCGCCGGGTATGCCGAGGGCAAGCCGCTGCACGCCAGCTGGAGCTAGCCCCCCGTTTCGTGGCCCCGGCCCGCCCCTTCCCGGGC
>NZ_JBSFTP010000123.1:0-12404 GCF_053591315.1 Streptomyces sp. NPDC003042 | reverse complement strand
CGCTCCCGGATCGATCCCGGGAGCGCGGGCCTTCGTACGTACAAGGGGCCTCAGGCGGTGGCCGGTTCCTCCACGGCGGGCGCCGGTGCGGGCACCGGTGCGGGCGCGGTGCGGGCGGTCAGCGCCGCGTAGAGGAGTCCGCCGGCCAGGCCGGAGAGGACGAAGGAGCAGTCCACGCCGTTGGCCAGGGCGAGCAGCGGGCCCTCGTAGAAGGGGGTGCTCACGGCGAGCAGGCCGATGCCCGCGCCGACCGCCCAGGAGGTGGTGGCGGCCACGTTCCAGCCGGCGCGGTACCAGTAGATCCCGCCCCGGGAGTGGCGGTTGAAGACCTGGAGGGCGTCGGCGTCGTACTGCCCGCGGCAGCGCACGTATCCGATCAGGGTGATCACGGCCCACGGGGTGCCGATCGCGGTGAGCAGCAGGACGAACGAGGTCATCGCCGACTGCACGTCCCACGAGAAGGAGCCGAAGAAGACGAACGCGGTGGCGACGACCGCGGCGATCACGGTGGCGGTGGTGCGCGTGGCCCTGGGGACGATCGCGTCGAGGTCCAGGCCCATGGAGTAGAGCATCAGACCGGCGTTGCCCACCGAGCCGGCCGCGGCGGCGGCGAGCAGCGGGACCAGGTACCAGAACGGCGCGGCCTCGACGAGCGGCCCGGCGTAGTCGGCGCCGGCCCGGGCGGCGAGCGCGGTGTAGGTGCCGAAGAGCTGCGGGATCAGCAGGCCGACGAGCAGACCGAGCCCCGTGGCCCAGAAGACCTTGCGGGGGGTGTGTCGGCGGGGGGAGATGTAGCGGGTGTAGTCGCCGAGCAGGGTGATGAAGGCGACGGGGCCGCTGAGGCCGGCGGCGACGGCGGCGAGCATCCAGGTCGGCCAGAAGGAGCCGAGCAGGTACTCGGTGTCCGGCGGGGCGGCGGTGGTGAAGTCGCCCGCGTAGGCGAAGACGCCGATGGCCAGCAGGACGACCATGCCGATGGACAGGATCTTGCTCATGCGCAGCAGCAGCCGGTAGCCGAAGACGGCCGCGACGACGGTACAGGCGGCCAGTACGCCGTACATCGCGGCCCGCGAGACGCCCGTGTCGGGCAGTCCGGTGAGCCGGGACAGGACGCCGACCATCACGTCGCCGCCGATCCACAGGGTCAGCGCGGTGTAGCCGAGCGAGAGCAGCAGGCCGACCACGGAGCCGACGAGCCGCCCGCGTACGCCGAACTGGGCGCCGCTGGAGGTCGACAGGTTGGTCGCCGTGCGCAGGGAGACCAGCGCGAGCGGTGCGGTGAAGGCGATTCCGACGAGGGTGCCGGTCACGATGGCGGTGACCGAGGGCCACAGTCCCAGTCCGAAGGACGGGGGCAGCCAGCCGAACACGATCACACCGAGGCAGAGGTTGGAACCGAGGAGGATCGAGATCAGGTCACGTGGACCGCTCGTCCGCTCCTCCTCGGGGATGGTGTCGACTCCGCGCTGTTCGATGGGCATGGGGGGACTCCCTTGGCAGGGCGGCGGGTGGTGACGCACTTGTTTGAGCGACACTCAATGTGACTCAAGCCCTGGTCCCAGGTCAATGCTTCCTGGAAAGGGAATGAAGAGTTAGAGTGATGCTCTAACCCATCGACTCAAAAGGTGGTGGATCGGCGTGCGGCTGACCCCTACGGAGCGCGACCGGCTGCTGCTGCGCAGCGCCGCGGAACTGGCCAGGGCCCGGCGCGCCCGAGGCCTGAAGCTCAATGTCCCGGAGGCCACCGCGCTGATCGCGGACACGGTCTGCGAGGCCGCGCGCGACGGCAAGCGGCTCGCGGAGGCCATCGAGGAGGCCCGCGGCGTGCTCGGCCCCGACGACGTGCTGCCCGGCGTGGCCGACGTGGTCACCGAGGTGCACGTGGAGGCCGTCTTCGACGACGGATCGCGGCTCGCGGTGGTATCGGCCCCGATCCAGGGCGCCGTGTCGCTCGGCGACGACGCCCCGGGCGCCGTCGTACCGGGCCCGGGCGCGCCGCAGCCCGAGCCGCAGCTGCACCTGCACGTGCGCAACACCGCGTCCGTGCCGGTGAGCGTCACCTCCCACTTCCACTTCTTCGAGGCGAACCCGCGGCTCGACTTC
The DNA here is from genome assembly GCF_053591315.1 of Streptomyces sp. NPDC003042. NCBI lineage: Bacteria > Bacillati > Actinomycetota > Actinomycetes > Kitasatosporales > Streptomycetaceae > Streptomyces > Streptomyces sp. NPDC003042. The sequence goes on along the minus strand of NZ_JBSFTP010000123.1, from coordinate 10,301 downwards.
GACCGCTCCGCCGCCTACGGCATGCGGCTGTGCGTGCCGGCGGGCTCCTCCGTACGGTTCGACCCGCACGGCGAGGGCGACGTCGGCCTGGTCCCGATCGGCGGCGCACGCATCGCCATCGGCTTCGCGGGCCTGGTCGACGGCCCCCTGGACGCCCCGGGGGCCAAGGAGGAGGCCCTGCGCCGCGCGGCGGCCTGCGGCTACCTGGGCGCCTCCGGCGAGGCCGGCCCGTCCTCCTGGCCCACCACGACCCCGGCCGACCGGGCCGGCGGCAGCGACCACGCGGACGGAGAGCAGGCGTGAGCAAGAAGACCCCGCACAGCGACCACTGCGCGCCGGGCAGCCGGCACATCGACCCGCACGAGTACGCCTCCGTCTTCGGCCCCCGCGCCGGTGACCGGGTGCGCCTCGGCGACTCGGGCCTCACCGTCCGGGTCGAGCACGACGCCCAGAAGCCCGGCGACGAGTTCCTGGCCGGCTTCGGCAAGACCGCCCGCGACGGGCTGCACCTGAAGGCCGCGGCCGTCCGCGAGACCTGCGACGTCGTGATCAGCAACGTCCTCGTCATCGACGCCGTCCTCGGCATCCGCAAGGTCTCCATCGGCATCCGCGAGGGCCGTATCCACGCCATCGGCCGGGCCGGCAACCCCGACACCCTCGACGGAGTCGACGTCGTGGTCGGCACGGGTACGTCGATCGTCTCCGGCGAGGGCCTGATCGCCACCGCCGGCGCCGTGGACACCCACGTCCACCTGCTCTCGCCGCGGATCATGGAGGCCTCGCTCGCCGCGGGCGTCACCACGATCATCGGCCAGGAGTTCGGCCCCGTCTGGGGCGTCGGCGTCAACTCCCCGTGGGCGCTGAAGCACGCCTTCAACGCCTTCGACGCCTGGCCCGTCAACATCGGCTTCCTCGCCCGCGGCTCCTCCTCGGATGCCGCGCCCCTCGTCGAGGCACTCGTAGAAGGTGGCGCCTCCGGATTTAAGGTCCACGAGGACATGGGGGCCCACACCCGCGCCCTGGACACCGCTCTGCGCGTGGCCGAGGAGTACGACGTACAGGTCGCGCTGCACAGCGACGGCCTCAACGAGTGCCTCTCCGTCGAGGACACCCTGCGCGTCCTGGACGGCCGGACCATCCACGCCTTCCACATCGAGGGCTGCGGCGGCGGGCACGTCCCCAACGTGCTCAAGATGGCGGGCGTGCCGAACGTCATCGGCTCCTCCACCAACCCCACGCTGCCCTTCGGCCGCGACGCGGTCGCCGAGCACTACGGCATGATCGTCTCCGTCCACGACCTCAAGCCCGACCTCCCCGGCGACGCCGCCATGGCCCGCGACCGCATCCGCGCCGGGACGATGGGCGCCGAGGACGTACTGCACGACCTGGGCGCGATCGGCATCACCTCCTCCGACGCCCAGGGCATGGGCCGGGCCGGCGAAACCATCCGCCGTACCTTCGCCATGGCCGCCAAGATGAAGGGCGAACTGGGCCCGCTGGCCGGCGACGGCGAGGGCGACGACAACGCCCGCGTCCTGCGCTACATGGCCAAGCTGACCATCAACCCCGCCATCGCCCACGGCCTGGCCCACGAGATCGGCTCCATCGAGGTCGGCAAACTCGCCGACATCGTGCTGTGGCGCCCGCAGTTCTTCGGCGCCAAGCCCCAGCTGGTCCTCAAGTCCGGCTTCCCGGCCTACGGGGTCACCGGCGACCCCAACGCGGCCACCGACACCTGCGAACCGCTCGTTCTCGGCCCGCAGTTCGGCTCCTACGGGGCCACCGCGGCCGACATCTCCGTCGCCTTCGTCTCCGCCGCGGCCGCGGCCCTCGGCGGCGACGAGATGCCGACCCGCCGACGCCGGGTCGCCGTCCGCGGCACCCGCGGCATCGGCCCGAAGGACCTGCTCCTCAACTCCCGGGTGGGCGCGGTCGACGTGGACGCGCGCAGCGGACTCGTCTCCCTCGACGGGGAACCGCTGCGCTCCGAAGCCGCCGAGTCGGTCTCCCTCAACCGCCTGTACTTCTTGTAACAGGCACCAGCTTGTAATAGGCCCTAAGGACCCCCTTGCCATGACCTCACAGCCCGTGACTGCCCAGCCCGCCGCCGCCGGATTCCGGATGCCCGCCGAGTGGACCCCCCACGAGCGCACCTGGATGGCCTGGCCCAGCCCCAACCCCACCTTCACCAACGAGCAGGAGCTCGCCGAGGCCCGCGAGGCCTGGGGCGCCGTCGCGCGCGCCGTACGCGCGTACGAGCCCGTGACCCTCGTCGTCTCGCCCGGTGACGCGGACAGCGCCCGCGCGATCGTCGGCGAGGACGTGCAGCTGGTCGAGCAGGAGCTGGACGACGCCTGGATGCGGGACATCGGCCCCACCTTCGTCACCAACGAGGCCGGCGAGCTGGCCGCCGTGGACTGGACCTTCAACGGCTGGGGCGCCCAGGAGTGGGCCCGCTGGGACCACGACTCGAAGATCGCGCGGCACATCTCCGACGTGGTCGGCAGCCGTACGTACAGCACCGCGCTCGTCAACGAGGGCGGAGCCATCCACGTCGACGGCGAGGGCACCGTCCTGCTCACCGACACCGTGCAGCTCGGTGAGGGCCGCAACCCCGGCTGGACCCGCCAGCAGGTCGAGGCCGAGATCCACGCCCACCTCGGTACGACGAAGGCCATCTGGCTGCCGTACGGCCTGGCCGGCGACTACGGCACCTACGGCACCCAGGGCCACGTGGACATCGTCGCCGCCTTCGCCCGCCCGGGTGTGGTCATGGTCCACACGCAGCCCGACCCGGCCCACCCGGACCACGAGCGCTGCAAGACCATCGCCGCCATCCTGCGCTCCTCCACCGACGCCCAGGGCCGGTTGCTGGAGGTCGTGGAGATCCCCGCGCCGACCGTGCTGGAGGAGGACGGCGAGTGGGTCGACTACTCCTACATCAACCACTACCTCTGCAACGGCGGTGTGGTGCTGTGCTCCTTCGACGACCCGCGCGACGAGGAGGCGGCCGAGATCTTCCGCGGACTGTTCCCCGGGCGGACCGTCACCCTCGTTGACGCACGTACGATTTTCGCGGGGGGTGGCGGTATCCACTGCATCACCCAGCAGCAGCCGAAGGTCTGACCTGCGGAGGACCTCATGAAGGAGTGGCCCATGGTGGCGGGTGGAGTACCGGTACGGGCGGCGCGCAAGAACGCGCCCCCGCGCGAGGACGTACTCGTCGCCGCCATGGCCACGATCGCCGAGCGCGGCCTCGAAGGCCTGACCATGGCAGGCCTGGGCCGCCAGGTCGGCATGAGCAGCGGCCACCTCCTCTACTACTTCGGCAGCAAGGACGAACTCCTGCTGCAGACCCTGGAGTGGAGCGAGGCCGCCCTCGGCGGCGAGCGGCGGGCGCTGCTGTCGCGCCGCGGATCGGTGCGCGAGCGCGTACGGGCGTACGTCGACCTGTACGTACCCGAGGGCCCCCGGGACCCGCACTGGACCCTGTGGCTGGAGGTCTGGAACCGCTCCCAGAACGCCGGCCCCCAGGAACGCGACCGGCAGGCCGCCATCGAGGGCGCCTGGCACCGCGACCTGGTCGCCCTGCTCGCCGAGGGCATCTCGCGCGGCGAGTTCCGGCCGGTGGATCCCGACCGCTTCGCCGCGCGCACCAGGGCCCTGCTCGACGGGTTCAGCATCCAACTGGCCGTGGGCCTGCCGCTCCTCTCCCGCGCGGACATCCTGGAACACGTCGAGGAGTTCCTGGTCGAGTCCCTCACCCCGCGGCCATGACGTGACCGCAGCCTCCGGGGCCGCAGGCCGACTCCACCGGGATCCCGCCCGTGCCACCGGGCCGCGGGCGGGCCACAACCGTGCGCTCCGGGTTCCTGCCCGCAGCGGCGGCTCCGCGAGCCCGCCCATGTCACCGGGCCGCGAGGCGCACCACAGCCTGCCCTCCGGGCCGCCGGCCGTGGCAGACGGGGGCCGCGGGCAGGGTGCCCGCATGCTGAGATCCCTGTCCACCCGCGGCAAGCGGTGTGGCACACTGCGAACGTGCCTGCTCAGCTCATGATTATCGACGGCAGCGCGCCGGTCCTCAGTGACCGCTGAACCGTGGACGACCTTCGCGGCAGCGGCCACCGTGCCCCAGACCCGCGCGCAGACCTCTCGCACCCGCGAGAGGTTTTTTCGTTTCCCGGCCCGAATCATGCCGGGACGGCAGCGCGCGATGATGGGGGCAGTGGATCCCCGGTCTCCGGAACCACTCATCCGACAGGAGTCAGATCAGCATGACGACGACAGAGGCGACTGAGCCGACAGAGGCACTCGACGACAGCTTCCACGTCTTCGACACCACCCTGCGCGACGGCGCCCAGCGTGAGGGCATCAACCTCACGGTCGCGGACAAGCTGACCATCGCCCGGCATCTCGACGACTTCGGGGTCGGCTTCATCGAGGGCGGCTGGCCCGGCGCGAACCCCCGCGACACGGAGTTCTTCGCCCGCGCCCGCGCCGAGATCGACTTCAAGCACGCCCAGCTGGTCGCCTTCGGCGCCACCCGCCGGGCCGGTGGCTCCGCCGCCGCGGACCCGCAGGTCCGCGCCCTGCTGGAATCCGGCGCGCCGGTCATCACCCTGGTCGCCAAGTCCCACGACCGCCACGTCGAACTCGCGCTGCGCACCACCCTCGACGAGAACCTGGAAATGGTCCGGGACACGGTCTCCTACCTCGTCGGGCAGGGCCGCCGCGTCTTCGTCGACTGCGAGCACTTCTTCGACGGCTACCGCGCCAACGCCGCCTACGCCAAAGCGGTCGTGCGCACCGCGCACGAGGCCGGCGCCGACGTCGTCATCCTCTGCGACACCAACGGCGGCATGCTGCCCGCGCAGGTCACGGCCACCGTCGCGACGGTCCTGGCCGACACCGGTGCCCGCCTCGGCATCCACGCCCAGGACGACACCGGCTGCGCCGTCGCCAACACCCTGGCCGCCGTCGACGCGGGCGCCACCCACGTCCAGTGCACCGCGAACGGCTACGGCGAACGCGTCGGCAACGCCAACCTCTTCCCGGTCGTCGCCGCGCTGGAGATCAAGTACGGGCGCAAGGTCCTGCCCGCGGGCGCCCTCGCCGAGATGACCCGGATCTCGCACGCCATCGCCGAGGTCGTGAACCTGACCCCGTCCACGCACCAGCCCTACGTCGGCGTCTCCGCGTTCGCGCACAAGGCGGGACTGCACGCCTCGGCCATCAAGGTCGACCCCGACCTGTACCAGCACATCGACCCCGAGCGGGTCGGCAACACCATGCGCATGCTGGTCTCCGACATGGCCGGCCGCGCCTCCATCGAGCTCAAGGGCAAGGAGCTCGGCGTCGACCTCGGCGGGGACCGCGCGCTGATCTCCCGGGTGGTCGAGCGGGTCAAGGAGCGGGAGCTCCAGGGCTACACGTACGAGGCCGCCGACGCCTCCTTCGAGCTGCTGCTGCGCGCCGAGGTCGAGGGGCGGGCCCGCAGGTACTTCCGTACCGAATCCTGGCGCGCGATCGTCGAGGACCGCCCGGACGGCACCCACGCCAACGAGGCCACGGTCAAGCTGTGGGCCAAGGGCGAGCGGATCGTCGCGACGGCGGAGGGCAACGGCCCGGTCAACGCGCTGGACCGGGCCCTGCGGTTCGCGCTGGAGCGGTTCTACCCCCAGCTGGCCAAGTTCGAGCTGGTCGACTACAAGGTCCGCATCCTGGAGGGCAAGCACGGCACGGAGTCCACGACCCGTGTGCTGATCTCCACGACGGACGGCGTCCGCGAATGGTCGACGGTGGGCGTCGCCCAGAACGTGATCGCGGCCTCCTGGCAGGCCCTTGAGGACGCCTTCACCTTCGGCCTCCTCCACGCGGGAGTCGAACCGGCCGAGTAGTCTCCCGCCGGGACCGTGAGGAGCTTATGTCCGGTTCACACGGGAAAGTGTCGGTTCGGGTAGCGTCGTGGTATGAGGACGAGGCTGATATCCGTACTTTCCGGTGTGCTGCTGGCCGGTCTGCTGCTGGCGCTGTCGGTGACCGCCTTCGTGGCCGCCCCGCAGGCGTCCGCCGCCACCGGGCCCGCCGTCGTGGCCGAGGCGCTCAAGCGGAGCCCGGTCTACGTCGATCCCCGCGTCGAGGCGCAGCTCCCGAAGGCGGAGGCCGACGCGCTCGCGGAGAAGATCAAGGACGCGGACAAGCCGGTGTTCGTCGCCGTGCTGCCGGCGACCGCCGAGTTCCCCGAGGACAAGGTGCTCAGCGCCGTCCGTGCCCAGACCGGCATCACCGGGCTCTACGCGATCCGGCTCGGCGACGGCTTCAACGCCGGTGCCGACCCGGTGGTCATGCCGCCCAACGCCGTACGCAACCTCACCGAGGCCGTGAAGACCGGCGGACCCGTGGACGCGGGCACGCAGCTCGGTAACTTCGTCGACCAGGCCCTGACCCAGGTCGAGGGCAGCGCCCCGGCCTCCTGGGGCGACGCCGGCGCCGACGACGGAGTCCCGGTCGGCGGGCTGATCACCCTCGGCGTGGTGGCCGCGGTCGGCGGCGGTGGCGCGTACGCACTGGTGCGCCGCAACCGGAAGCAGAAGGAGGAGGCCCGGCGCGCGGCTGTCGCCCGCCTCGGCGTGGTCGTCGACGAGGACATCACGGCCTTCGGTGAGGAACTGGAGCGGCTCGACTTCCACCCCGGGGAGCCCGGCGCCGACGACGCCATGCGCCAGGACTACGAGCGCGGCCTGGACTCGTACGACAAGGCCAAGCGGATCATGGCCTCGGTCGAGCGCCCCGAAGAGGTCAGGGGCGTGACCCAGGCGCTGGAGGACGGCCGGTACGCCCTGGCCCGTCTCGACGCGCGCCGTCAGGGCAAGCCCCTGCCCGAGCGCCGCGCGCCCTGCTTCTTCGACCCGCGGCACGGGCCGAGCGCCGAGGACGCCACCTGGGCCCCGCCGGGCGGGGCCGCACGTACCGTCCCGGTCTGCACGGCGGACGCCGTACGGCTGCGCGACGGCCTGGACCCGGCCGTCCGTACGGTCGACACCGAGCGTGGGCCGCGCCCGTACTACGACGCGGGCCCGGTGTACGGACCCTGGGCCGGCGGCTACTTCGGCGGCGGCATCCTGCCCGGTCTGCTGATGGGCACGATGCTCGGTTCGATGATGTCCAGCCCCGCCTACGCCTCGGACTTCGGCGGAGCCGAGAGCGGCTTCGAGGGCGGGGACGTCTCCGGAGCCGACTTCAACCCCTCCGACTTCGGCGGCGGGGACTTCGGTGGCGGCGGCTTCGACGGCGGCGGTGGTTTCGACGGCGGGGGCGGCTTCTAGCCGCCGCCCCCGGTACCCCAGATACCCCTCACTCCCGACGGCGTCAGGCCTGCTTGACGGCGGAGATGTCGAAGGTCAGCTTCACCTTGTCGCTGACCATCACACCGCCGGCCTCCAGCGCGGCGTTCCAGGTCAGCCCCCAGTCGGAGCGCAGGATCTCGGCGGAGCCCTCGAAGCCGACGCGCTCGTTGCCGTACACGTCGGTGGCGGAGCCGCCGAACTCCAGGTCGATGGAGAGCGGGCGCGTGACGTCCTTGATCGTCAGCTCACCGGTGATGCGGTACGTGTCGCCGCCGAGCTGACGCGCCTCGCTGGACCGGAAGCCCATCAGCGGGAAGGTGTCGGCGTCGAAGAAGTCCGCGCCGCGCAGGTGGGCGTCGCGGTCGGCGATGCCGGTGTCGACGGAGGCGGTCTTGACGTCGATGGAGGCGGTGGAGCGGGAGGGGTCGCGGCCGTCCAGGTGCAGGGTGCCTTCGTGGTCGGCGAAGGTGCCGCGGACGTTGGTGACCATGGCGTGGCGGACGGTGAAGCCGATGCTGCTGTGGGCGGCGTCGACGACGTAGTCGCCGGTGAGTGCGGCGAGCGCCGGGTCCACTTCGAGCGTGGCGACGGCTGCGCGGATGCCTTCCTGGACGGGGGCGGACTGATTGCGGCGGGTGAAGAGACCCATGACTTCCTCCTGGGTTAGTTGAACCTTCAACGAGAATGACGCTAGACCTATTCCGTTCAAATTTCAACTTCTTCGGGAGTTCATCCGAACTTCTTGTGACATCTCCACAAAGGCCCACGGTCCCGACTGGGGGAGTCCATACATCGTCCGGCGCTTCTGTCCGGGCCGGACAGCGGACGGGCCCCGAGACTGTGCGGAACCGACGGAGGGTTTTCACGGCCCGCCTTCGTAAGGTCGGTACATGACCGTTGTGGACCAGACTCCGAGCGAGCCGACGGACGCCCGCGGGCGCGTGGCCGAGCTGCACGCCCTCCGTGAGGAGGCGCGGCGCGGACCCAGCGACCGGGCGACCGAGGCGCAGCACGCCAAGGGCAAGCTGACCGCGCGCGAGCGCATCGCGCTCCTGCTCGACGAAGGTTCCTTCAAGGAGGTCGAACAGCTGCGCCGCCACCGGGCGACCGGTTTCGGCCTGGAGGCCAAGAGGCCCTACACGGACGGTGTCATCACCGGCTGGGGCACGGTCGAGGGCCGCACGGTCTTCGTCTACGCACACGACTTCCGGATCTTCGGCGGGGCGCTCGGCGAGGCCCACGCCACCAAGATCCACAAGATCATGGACATGGCCATCGCGGCCGGTGCCCCGCTGGTCTCCCTCAACGACGGCGCGGGCGCCCGTATCCAGGAGGGCGTCTCGGCGCTCGCCGGATACGGCGGCATCTTCCAGCGCAACACCAAGGCCTCGGGCGTCATCCCGCAGATCTCGGTCATGCTGGGCCCCTGCGCCGGCGGCGCCGCGTACTCCCCGGCGCTCACCGACTTCGTCTTCATGGTCCGCGAGACCTCGCAGATGTTCATCACCGGCCCCGACGTGGTCCGCGCGGTGACCGGCGAGGAGATCACCCAGAACGGTCTGGGCGGCGCCGACGTGCACGCCGAGACCTCGGGCGTCGCGCACTTCGCGTACGACGACGAGGAGACCTGCATCTCCGAGGTCCGCTACCTCATCACGATGCTCCCCTCCAACAACCGCGAGAACCCGCCCGTCCACGAGACGAGCGACCCCGCCGACCGCCGCTCCGACGTCCTGCTGGACCTGGTGCCCGCCGACGGCAACCGCCCGTACGACATGCACAAGGTCATCGAGGAGCTCGTCGACGAGGGCGACTTCCTGGAGATCCACGAGCGCTGGGCCCGCAACATCATCTGCGTCCTCGGCCGCCTGGACGGCCAGGTCGTCGGCATCGTCGCCAACCAGCCCGCCCACCTCGCCGGCGTCCTGGACATCCACGCCTCCGAGAAGGCCGCGCGGTTCGTCCAGCTCTGCGACGCCTTCAACATCCCGATCGTCACGCTGCTGGACGTCCCCGGCTTCCTGCCGGGCGTCGACCAGGAGCACGGCGGCATCATCCGCCACGGCGCCAAGCTGCTGTACGCGTACTGCAACGCCACCGTCCCGCGGATCTCGCTGATCCTGCGCAAGGCCTACGGCGGCGCGTACATCGTCATGGACTCCCAGTCCATCGGCGCCGACCTCACCTATGCCTGGCCCACCAACGAGATCGCCGTGATGGGCGCCGAGGGTGCCGCCAACGTCATCTTCCGCAAGCAGATCGCGGACGCCGAGGACCCCGAGGCGATGCGCGCCCGGATGGTCAAGGAATACAAGGCCGAGCTGATGCACCCGTACTACGCGGCCGAGCGCGGCCTCGTGGACGACGTCATCGACCCCGCCGAGACGCGTGAGGTGCTCGTGAGCGCCCTCGCGATGCTCCGCACGAAGCACGCCGATCTGCCGTCCCGCAAGCACGGCAACCCGCCTCAGTAACGAGCGAAGGAGACCTGCCACCGATGAGCATCGCCACCGACACCCTGCTGAAGGTCGAGAAGGGCCACGCCGCGCCCGAGGAGCTGGCCGCGATCACCGCGATCCTGCTCGCCCGCGCCGCCACCACCCCCGAGGCCGTCAGCATCCCCCGCTCCCAGGCCGGCTGGCGCCGCCTGGAGCGCACGCCGGGCTTCCGCGCCCCGCACAGCTGGCAGGGCTGATCTCCCGAGCCCCCGAAGGCCCCGCACCTGTCCAGGGTGCGGGGCCTTCGCCGTACGCCGTCCACGTCGCCCGAACGCGTACGCCTCGTACGTCCGCGCACGACCAAGGCCCCCGCGTCCATGACACGGGGGCCTTTCCGGATGCTTCTTTCCGACTACCGCAGGCGCGCCATCAGGGCGTGCTCCACGAGCGTGATGAGCGCGCTCTTGGCGTCCGCGCGGTGGCGGGCGTCGGTGGTGATGATCGGGGCGTCGGGGCC
>NZ_JBSFTP010000122.1:0-12695 GCF_053591315.1 Streptomyces sp. NPDC003042 | reverse complement strand
CGGCATGGCCCCGGCCCACTCCGGCGTCCACGTCGAAGCACGCCAGCCCGACGGATACGGCTTCACCCTGCTCCGCCTCGGCCCGTACACCCAGACCTGGCTCGCCTCCCGCGACGCCGACCGCCTCACCACCGAGCTGGAGGGCCAGGCGGCCACCGTCGTCCCCGGGTTCACGGTCACTGCGAAGAGAGCGCCGTTCGACTTCGGCGACCGCGAGAACTACAGCGACCCGTACCGGGCCGACGCCGCAGTGCTCCTGGCCGCCGCCCTCGTCGGGGCGTGCGGGTGACCGACGACGGGGCGATGCCCGCGCCCTGGACGCCCTCACCCTCAACTCTTCACCACCGAAGCCCTGTTCCCGGCACACGCCGGGGACAGGGACTTTCTCTCTTTCAGGCCCGGGTGCGTCAACTCCGCACCGCCTCTCACCCGATCGATCAAGGCGTCGGAGGAACGACTCCCCAATTGGGGAGTGATGGCTACATGCCAGTCCTGCCAAGGCTTCCGGGTATGCCAAGATGCCCTTGCCGCGCAGGGTGCGGCCCACACATGAGTTACGAAGAAGGGCACACCCGTGCTGAACCAAAGTCCAGCGCAGCCGATCGAGCCTCCTGTGGGCAGCATCGTCGTCGGTACGGGGAAGGGCGGCGTCGGCAAGAGCACCGTGGCCGCGCACCTCGCCGGTGAATCCGCTGCATCCGGGCACCGGACTCTTCTCATCTGTGTGACGGGTCAGGACGACGATGACCTCGGCATCAAGCGGTTCAACAGAGGCATCCACCCCGATGGCCCTTCCGTCATAGACGGTGAGGGTCTCTACACCGCCCTCCACGACCGCACGCCCCTCCGGCCGATCCGTGAAGTACGTCCGAACCTGGACGTGATGCCTGGCGGCCCCAAGGTCGGCGAGATAGACGGCCTCCTGATGCTGCGCACGCTTCAGGAAGGCGCCGGCGTCGTCATGTCCCTGGCCCAGGCGCTAGCCCCGATCGCCCCCGCCTACGACCGCGTCATCTTTGACAGTGCCCCAGAGAAGGACTCGCTGGAGCAGCTCGTGCTCGCCGCTGCCCAGTACCTCATCGTGCCGACCCGCTCCGACGACTCCTCGGTCCGCGGCATGGAGCGCATCAGCAAGAACTTCAAGCTCGTGAAGAGCCAGGTGAACCGACACCTGCAATTCGCCGGTGCATTCCTCTACGGCTCGAACCGTGCGGCCACGTTGATGCACGCCGCTGTCTACGAGGACATCCGCACGGCGCTGGGCGAAGGCACTCCGATCCTGGACACGATCGTGGGCTACCGCGAAGTACCTGCTCGCAATGCTCGGAAGAAGGGGCTGCTGTTCGGCGAGTACGCCGAGCTGCTCCCGACGAGTGCGACCACCTACGACGTAAAGGCCGGCCGCGCCACCTCAGCTGACGTGGTGCCGGACACGATCCTTCCGCTGGCCAAGGAGATGCGGGAACTGAGCCAGGAGATCTTCGACCACACCAGGAGGGCGGCCTGATGGGCCTGTTCGACGTCGACGAAGCAGACCAGCAAGCCCAGGGCGGGGGAGGTCTCTTCGGCGGAGGTCTGGTCGCAGCAGCCAGCGCGGCGAGCGTCGTGGTCAAGCCGCTGCCCGGCACTGCGCTGGCGCAGATTCCGGCGCCGTACCAGCCCCACAGCGAGGACGAACTCTCCGACCAGGAGAAGCAGGACCTCGAAGCCTGCAAGGCCGGGGTGGATAACCTTCGCAACGCGTTCTGGATCGCCGGGAAGTCGTTCGAGACCATGAGCACGGCGAAGCTGCACCGTGAGGAGAACCCGAACTTCGCCGAGTGGGTCTGGAACAACTGGGAGGTATCCGAGTCCCAGCTGTACCGGCTCATGGACGAATGGCGCGTGGGTGAGGCGCTCGCCAACCTCGGGCACAAGCCTCTGGAGTCGCAGGTCCGCATGCTGCTCGAAGTGCGCCGCCAGACCAGCGACAAGATCGCCATCACGGTCTACGACACCATCGCCCGGTGCGTGCCCCGCGTCACGGGCGAGATCGTCGAGAAGGTGGTGGGCAAGCTCGGCTTCCTGCCGAAGGACGTGAACGCCGCCGATGTCGGCCGCCGAGTCCGTGAGCTCCTGGCCGCCTCGGAGAAGCCGGCCGACGATTCCGGCAAGGGCAGGGATGTTCCCGACATCAGCTCTCTCGGGCTCGACTCCCCAAATGGGGAGTCGAGCCCGAAGGCCGGCAATAGCAAGGCCGACCCTCTCGCCGCGAAGGACATCGAGCGCCTGGAGGCCGCACTCGCGTCCCTCCAGGAAGCAGCGAAGAGGGTGAACAAGGCCGTCGCCCGCCGCGCGATCGAAGCCCAGCCTGACGTCGCTGCTCCGCTCATCGTAGCCATCGGCACGACACTCCAGCAGATCGACCGGGCGGTTGCGATCCGGCTGCCGAAGCAGGAGTAGTCTCCGCGCTTCGCGCGCACTTCGATGGCCCGCGACGGGAGCCCCGGCCGGTCAGGGACCGGTGAGGGGCCTTGACCCCGGATATTGAACACGTCTATGCGGCTCGGGTCAGGGTGGTTGTTGCTGGTTGGAAGTCGTTCTCGTAGGCGATCGGAGATCGCTGACCGAGGCGGGAGTGCCGGCGCCGGGTGTTGTATCGGGTCAGCCAGCGGAAGGCGTCGAGCCTGGCCTCACGCTCGCTCGACCAGGCTTTGCGGCCCTTTGAGTGTCTCTCTCTTGAAGGCGGCGTTGAAGCTTTCCGCGGCGGCGTTGTCCGCGCTGGACCCGATCGCGCCCATGCTCTGCCGGATCCGTGCTGACCTGCAGATTTCAGCGAAGGCCCGACTCGTATATTGCGAGCCGTGATCGGTGTGGATCACCGCTCCGGTCAGGCTTCCGCGGGTCCGTTCGGCGGCCCTGAGGGCGTCGATGACGAGCTCTGTTCGCATGTGGTCGGCGATGGCCCACCCGGCCAGCCGGCGTGAGGCGAGGTCGATGACGGTCGCGAGGTAGAGCGGCTTCGCGCCGCTGACCGGCAGGTATGTGATGTCGCCAGCGTACTTCGTGTTCACCGCGGCCGCGGTGAAGTCACGTCCGATCAGATCCGGCGCCTTCGGCGCCGCCTGGTCCGCGACGGTGGTCCGGTGCCGGCGGCGCGGACGGACTCCCTCGAGTCCGATGCTCCGCATGATCCTGGCGACGCGTTTGTGGTTGATCCGTTCGCCCTCGTCGCGGAGCTCGGCGGTGATCCTGGGGGCGCCGTAGGTGCCGTCGGAGTCCTGGTGGACCTTGCGTATCCGGGCAGCGAGCCCGGCTTCGACGTCCTGCCGGGGGTGCGGCCGCGGTGCGGCGCCAGTAGTAGAAGCTCGAGCGGGAGACCCCGAGAATGTCGCAGAGCCGCTTCACGCCGTGACGGCGCTGGTAGTCCTCAACGAACTGGCAGCGGGTCACCAGCGCGTCTCTCCCGCGAAATACCGGGCCGCCTTGCGCAGGATGTCGCGTTCTTCCTCCAGCTCGCGGATCCTCTTCCGTGCCGCGGCCAGCTCCGCCTGAACGTCGTCACCGCCCGCCTGAGCAGCGGCGGCGGCGCGGAGCGGGCGCCGGGGCGGCGCCCGTCTGCGGCCCGGATCCAGTTCCGCAGCGTCTCGGTGTTCACCCCGAGATCAGCGGCGACCGACCTGATCGTCGCTCCCGGCCTCGACCGGTACAACGCGACCGCGTCCGCCTTGAACTCGGCTGGGTAGTGCTTCATCCCCACGGGGACTCCGTTCTCCTGGACCATCAAGATCCGAGTGTCTCCGGTGTGCAAAATCCGGGGTTAGGGCCCTTCAGCACTCCGATGCGGAGTGCCCAATCGAAGGGACAAGCATGGAGATCAATCGCCAGAGGATCGCCGGCCTGATGGCAGGAGTGGCGCTGGTCGGCCTGGTCGGGGCAACCCCCGCACAGGCTGAAGGTTCACGTGAGACTTGGATCACCCAGTGGGCGCCCGGCAAAGAGTCCAGCCGCTGGACGGACTACAACAACGACGGCGCCTGGACGGGCGTCTACTTCCAGGGCTGCAGCGTCGATTCGAGCCAGGGCTTCAACCGAGCCGGCCTGCAGCTTTGGAAACACCAGGACTACCGCCTGGACATCAACAAGGGATACCGCGTCAACTACTGCGGCTGGGTCGACTGGAACGACCCTAACGACGCCGGTAGTTACTACTTCCGGCTGGACAGCCTGATTCACGGTGGCTACCTGTGGGTGGACTACGTGAAAATCGGCTGGTAACACAACACTCCTGTGAGCGCGGGTGTCCCGGCGGTCTCAGCGCCGGGACACCCGAGCTCTCCATAGTCCCACGACATGCCGCCGCTGTTTGGTGGGGCGGCGGATTGCGCGCTGCAGACATGGCTTTGGTATTCGATGACATCGCCTTCCGGTACGGGAGGCAGTCGCCGGTGTTCACCGGTTTCACGCTCACGGTCGATGCCCCCGCAACGGTGCTACTGGGCCCGAACGGGGCGGGCAAGTCCACCCTGATAGCCCTCGCCGCTTCCCAGCTCACACCAACGGCGGGGACTGTGAGCTTCAACAAGCTGCGCCCTGATCGACGCACGCGGGCGGCCTACCGCAAGAGCGTGGCGTGGATACCCCAGCACATCACACCGATCCCCGGCCTCACCGTGCGTGAGCAGGTCGCCTACGCGGGCTGGCTCAAGGGCATGAGCCGAGGTGCGGCCTGGGAGGCCTCCGGCACCGCGATCGATCGGGTGGGGCTGGGCAAGCTCACAGACCGCAAGAGCCACCAGGTCAGCGGAGGCCAACTGCGGCGTGTCGGCATCGCCGGCGCCCTGACCCACCGCAGCGAGCTGATCCTCATGGACGAGCCCACCGCGGGACTTGACCCGCAGCAGCGCCAAGTGTTCCGTCAGCTGGTGGAGACGCTGTCCTCGGCGGTGCGGGTTGTGGTCTCGACCCACCAGACCGAGGACCTCGCCGACCTGTACAGCCAAGTGATCGTCCTGGACCAGGGTGCTGTCCGCTTTCAGGGAAGTCCCGCGGACTTCCACGCCCTCGCCCCAATGGCCGGGGGAAGCCGCGAACGAGCGGAAGCCGCCTACGCGCGACTCGTCGGGCAGGAGGCCTGATCATGCTGACACGCACGATCATACGATCCTCCTCCGCGACGATCATGTTCTTCCTGCTCACTGGATTCATTGCCTTCCTGCTCAACGACACACTTACCAGCTTCGTGACCCACGGCTACGGCCCCTCTGCCCTCGGAAAAGCCTCCATGGCACTGCCGTTCGCCGCAGCGGCATGCGCGGGCAGCGCCGCGTGGGAAGCGGCCCGTCTCAAGCGGGGCCGGGTCTTCTACCAGGCCCCCGTACGAGGGCGGCTGGGCATTGCCCTGCCCGTCCTCCTGCCTGTCTGGCTGATGGGCGTCACCGGTATGGGCGTGGCTCTGGTGATCTCTTCCACCGCTGTTGGTGCGGTGCCTCCTCTCTCACATCTGGGGATGCTCGCCGCGCACGGGTTGCTGCTGGCGGCAAACGTTCTGGGCGGGTACCTTCTCGGCTCCGTCCTGCCGGCCCTGGCCGCCGCCCCTCTCGGCCTTGTCGCGGGCTTCTTCCTGATGGCGTTCCCCGCCTCCTGGGAAAGTTCATGGCCGCGCCAGCTCGTCGCTGGAGGCTTCGGGAGCTGCTGCTCCGTCGGAAACGTCATCAGCCCGAAGGCCGTCTGGGTCGCCGTCATCTTCGCTGCGGCACTATGTGCTGCGGCCCTGGCCGTCATCCACCGCACGTCCCTGACCACCACCGTGCTCGCGCTCGTGCTGATCGTCGGCTCCGCTGCCGTTGCCATCCCTCTTGCCAAGCCTCTGGGCTACGACCCCGTCATCGCACGCGACACCTCCGAGCTGGTCTGCAGCGCGCAAGGCGAACCACGGATCTGCCTCTGGCCGGAGAACGCCGACGACACAACGGTCATCAGGCAGACGCGCACTTACGCGGCCCGAATGAAGGAGGCAGGCCTGGCCATCCCCCCTAGCCTCACGCAGAACCGCAGCCCCAAGCCAGGCGAAACCACCTTCGGCATCAACGAGAGCCCCCGCCCCGAAGACCTCGCAGCCAACCTGGCGAACGCTGTCCTTCCCCCACTGCCCGCCTGCGCCCGCGCCACGGGCAAGTTCGCCGCCTACCCCGCCCGCGCACCCCTGATGGCCTGGCTCATGGCCATCGCCAGCCAGTCCCCGCCCAAGCCAGGCCGATTCAGCCCGGAGGAAGCGGCCCTCGCCCAGAAGGCGCTTCAGCAATCCCGCGAGACACAGCTCGCCTGGTACGAAACGAACCGCCAGGCCCTGACCACCTGCGACCAGCCGCCGCGCCTCGATCCGGCCGGAGCCGCACAGTGATCTGGTGGCTCCGCTCACGTGCCATATCGGTCCTGGCCGCCAGCACACTGCTGACAGCCCTCGCCAGCCTGGTCATCGGCAAGGTCGAACTCCCGATACCCGTCCTTGCGGGCCAGGCCGGCACGTTCCTCCTGGCGGACCTCATCACGGTCCTGCCTGCCGTCATGTGGCTGAACGGCACGGGGCGTGCCGCCACACCCACCGAAGCCACCGCCGTACGGCCCGTACACCGCTGGGACACCACGCTGGCCGCCGGACTCGCCACAGTCGCCCTCGCCGTAACCAGCGCCGCGCATCTCCTGGGCATCTCCGACATCGCCGTGGCGGTCGGGCGCAACACAGTTGCCTACCTCGGACTCGCCCTCATCCTCAACCCGGTCGTCGGCCAGCGCGTAGCAGCACCACTCACCGCAGTCTTTCCCTTGATCTGCGCGGCCGCGGGATGGCGCGCAGGCGGTGGAGCAGAACCATGGGCACTCATTCTGCACCGCGCAAATTCCCTGCCGGCGCTCGTCGCCAGTGTCGCTCTCCTGGGTGCGGGATGTGTCCTCAGTTTCACTCGGCCGCCCCAGGACGGTGGCCGTTGGCTGCGGCGAGGCTGACCGCTGCCGATCACGGGCCGACGTATGCGCAGGGTCCGTAGCGGCGGCGTGGGGTGGAGACCGCGCGACGGCGGCCCGGCGCGGGACAGGCTCTAGTCGATGCCCTTGAGGTAGACGCGGCTGTTCTGGTCGTTGATGGGTGTCACGGCGGCGTGGAGTTGGTCGATGTTGTCCTTGCAGGGTGCGCACACCTGGGCTTTGCGGGTGTTGGGCAGTGAGTCCGGCTCGGGGAGGCCGAGGTGGGCGAACGGTGCGACGGGTACGGATTCTCCGGCGAACGGTATTCTCCTGGGCTGGACCGGCTCCTCGGGTTTCAGCTGGGTGAGGAAGGCATCCACCTCGCTGGTGGGCAGGACGAAGGCGAGGAGCAGCCCGTCGCCCTGGAAGCCTCTCTGCTGCGCGGCTTTGGCGTCGGTTGCGTTTGCCGGGAGCTGGAGGCGCAGCTGCTGCACTACCCCGTCCACGGTGGTTTCCTCGGTCCAGTACGGCAGCTGCCGGCCGGGCGTGCGGCTGCCGCCTTCGACGGGGTCTGTCGCAGCTGAGCATCCGGCGGTGAGTCCGGCGAGCACCATGAGGGCGGCGCACAGCAGGATCGGCCGGGTCGGTCGTCGGGTACTCATCGGGCGGCCTCGTTGCGGCCGATGTCCGTGCGTGTACCGTCGCGCCCGGGCTCCTTGGGATCGGGCCAGGTGGTGCGCGAGTTCAGGTCGTGCTGCTGCACGGAGCTGCTTCCCCTCATGTCGAACTCCCCGGCCTGCCCCGTGGTGTGGAAGCGGGCCATGTCGGCGTCGGTCACCGAGGTCGGGCCGATGGGTGTCTCCTTGCCCGGATCCCAGTTGTACCGGTCCCATACGTTGACCTGGTAGTCGTAGCTGACCTGCGGCTTTCCGTCCGGGCCGGGCACCGCCGTCACCACGCCGGTGGTATTCGTCATGGCGCTGCCGATGGCCAGGTACCAGTTGCGGTTGCCGCCGTCGACGTGCTCATAGCCCCGGCCGGACGTTTCCACCCGCGTGGTTCGTCGTCTGCCGCCTTGACCTGCTTGCGGTAGGCCCCCGGCGGCGATCCGAAGTGTCGTTTGAAAGCTTTGGCGAAGGCGAACTCCGACGTGTACCCCGTGTGCTGCGCGATTGTGCTCAGCGGGGCCGGCGATTGGTGCAGCAATCGCGCCGCGGTGGCCATCCGCCAGTTGGTCAGGTAGGTCAACGGCGGCTCGCCAACCACCGAGGCGAAGCGGCGGGCGAACGCCGCGCGGGACAGCCCGGCGCGGGTGCCCAGCGACTCCACGGTCCAGGGATGGCCGGGATCGTCGTGGATCGCTTTCAGGGCCGGGGCGACTGCCGGGTCGGTCAGCGCGGCCGTCCAACCCCGGGTCCGCTCCTTCGGCAGTTCGGCGTACCACGACCGGAGGATGTACAGCAGCAGCAGATCGATGAGCGCCGTGACGACCGCGTCCGAGCCCGGCTGCGGCGCGTGGAACTCGGCGCACAGCTGATCGACCGCCGAGCGCAGCACCGGGTGGCGGCCCGGAACCGCGGGGAGGTGGATGACCTCCGGTAGATCGCTGAACAGCGGGTGCGGGCGATCAACGTCGATCGCGTACGCGCCGCACACCAGCACCGTGTGCGGCCCCGGTCCGTCCACGGTGACCTGGCCGATCGGCGAGGAACGGTCCACGCGCTCCGGTACGAAGTCCACCGGATCGCGGCCCGGCACATCGCACAGGGTGTGTCCGCTGCCGCGCTGCAGGAACACGATGTCGCCGGGGCCGAGCGCGAGCGGTTGGCCGTGCGGTGGCAGCAGGTGGCAGTGTCCTTCCACGACCACGTGGAATCCGGCTCCTGAGATGGGTTGGAACTTCAGGGCCCACGGGGCATGCGCGTCGGTGCGAGTCACCATCGGGCGTCCCGTGCGCAGGACTTCGAGGGTGTCGCTCAGGATGTCCATAGCGCCACTCTAGTGCCTGCATGGCGAGACGATATGACAGGGAATCGAGATCTCAAGTCATTCACCGTCTCGATGTGGAGGCGTACGTTCTTGCCATGGCGGTTGCCGAACCCCCGGCACTGCATCGACGAAGGAATGGATCCCATGTCTCTGGCTGGCAAGAAGATCGTGATTATCGGTGGAACCTCCGGCATCGGCTTCGCGGTAGCCCAACAGGCCGCGGCGGCTGGCGTGGACGTCGTGGTCGCCTCCAGCAATCAGGACCGCGTGGACGCTGCGACGAAGAGGTTGGGCGAGCCGGCCGAAGGCCGCCGCCTGGACGTCGCCGACGGCAACGCCATCGCCGCGTTCTTCGAGCAGGTCGGGGAGTTCGACCACCTCGTCTACACCGCGGGCGAATCTCTGCTGATCAAGCCGTTGGTCGACACCACCCCGCAGGAGGCCAGGGCCGTCTTCGAGCGCCGGTTTTGGGGCGCGTTCCTCTCCGCCAAGTACGCTGCACCGCGACTGCGCGACGGCGGATCGATCACTTTCAGCTCCGGCGTCCTCGCGATCCGCCCCCTGTCCGGAACCGCGCTCACGGCAGGTATCACCGGCGGCATCGAGGCCCTGTCCCGGGCACTCGCCGTCGAACTCGCCCCTCTGCGCGTCAACGTGATCCAGCCCGGTGTGATCCGCACCGAGCTGTGGGACGGCAGTGTCCCGGACCCCGAGGCTTTCCTCCAGGGCGCCGGGTCCGAGCTGCTCACGCGGCGTGTCGGCACTGCCGAGGAAGCCGCGGCGGCCTATCTCTTCGTCTTGTCCAACGCCTACGTCACCGGCACCACGCTCGCGATAGACGGCGGCGCGGCACTGGTGTGACATAGGCGCCACGCATAACAGCCAACGGAGCAACGCCGCACCGACGCGACGCGTTCCTTGCCGCGGCAGTCGACGACGCGGCCGACCAGACGTACGGATCCGAACCGCCCGGCCCGAAGCGGAGATCCGGTCGACCTGACCGTCCCGGAGATCCGCCGCCTGATCGGCGCACTGTTCAGCCCGCCGATCACAGCCCTGAACGCACTCCTGCACTGGTCGAACTGGCGCAGAAGCCACCAAGCTTCGGCACGTCGCAGCCATTACCGGCAGCGGCTCTCCGCCCCCTCCAGCGCGTAGATCGCGAAGTCACACAGGAGTACTAGACGAGTCATTCCGAATGCTGACGATGTGTTCGGGAACGCAGACAGGGCGTCCAAGATCGTTGTGTGACGAACAACCTAGACGCCCTGCTGACCGCACTCTACGTGAAGATCGATGACGAGATCGGAGACACCCGGTGGCTGGGCCGACCGCCGAGGTTGACGGATTCCGAGCTGGTCACCCTTGCTGTCGCGCGGGCAATGCTGGGCTTCACGTCGGAGTCGCGGTGGCTACGGTTCGTGGACTCCCGCCTGAGCTCGATGTTCCCGTACGTCCCCAAGCAGCCGGGCTGGAACAAGCGGCTGCGAGCCGCGTTGCCGCTGGTCAAGAAGGTGATACGGCTGCTGGCCGTCGATACGGACTTCTGGTTCGACCCGCACTGGATCGTCGACTCCTGGAATGCGGTCGTTCGCGTCCGACCGTGAAGCGGTCGGACATGGCCGGCTGGGCCGGATACGGGTACTGCGCCAGCCACAGCCGGTTCTTCTGGGGCCTTCGCCTCTTCCTGGTCTGCACCCCGGCCGGGATGCCGATCCTGTGGGCCCTGGCGAGCCCGAAGATCGACGAGCGGGAGGTACTGACCGCGATGCTCGACCGCGAACCGAAGACGGTCACGGACCGGCCGGGCCTGCTCGTGATCTCGGACAAGGGCTTCGCCTCGAAAGAGTTCGAGGCCGACCTGGCCTTGCGGGGTGCCGAGTTGCTGCGTCCGTCGTTCAAGCGCGAGAAGGAGCGCAAGGGCGAGAGCCTCCTGAAGTCGGTACGGCAGCTGATCGAGTCGGTCAACGACACCCTCAAAGGCCAGCTCGACCTGGAACAGCACGGAGGCCGGACCTTCGAGGGTGTCGCCGTCCGCGTCGCCCAGCGCGTCCTCGCGATGGCCGCCGCGATCTGGCACAACCACAAGACCCGCCAGCCGGTCACACGATCACTGATCGCCTACGACCACTGATCATTCGGAATGACTCGTCTAGTACGTAATGGGGACAGTAAGCCCCCGGGACGCCGGAAAGCCGGTAGCGGCTGGCACGGATTATGAGGGGCCTTGGGTGACGGTCGGCGCGGACGGGAATTCGAGTGGGCGGCGTCGTGAACGACAGGCCGGTGAGCCACGGAAGAAGCGGTTCTACGTGTCGTTCAGCGACACCGAACTGGCGGTGGTGCGCACCGCTGCGGGGCGGGAGGGGATGGCGTCGGCGGCGTGGGCGGGGCGGCAGGTGATGGCGGTCGCGCAGCACACCTCGGTGCCGGTCTCCCGGGACGCCGGGATGTGCTGCGGGAGTTGGTCCAGGCCCGGGTGCACCTGCGGGAGACCGTCGCCGCGCTCCGCGCCTTGACCGCCACCGGCCCGGTCGGGGCGGGCCTTCCGGAGACGGCCGCCACGGTCGTGGCGGAGGCGTTGGCGGCGGTGGCCCGGGTGGATGAGGCGACGGTCCAGGTGATGCGGGAGAGGCGCCCACGGTCGTGAAGCCGAAGAAGGCGGAGAGCGGCTCGACGACCGCCGATCTCCTCGCCTACCTCTTCGGTCCGGGCGAGCGCGACGAGCACGTCGACCCCCACCTCGTCGCCGGTTGGGACCCGGATCTGCCGTGCCCGGCCCGCGACCCCGCACGCATGTCGCTCGCCGATCTGGCGCTCCTCCTGGACGCCCCCGTGGAAGCGCTGCGCGGCCCGAAGCCGGAAGAGCACGTGTGGCACGTCTCGGTCCGCAACGCGCCCGGCGACCGGATGCTGTCGGACGCGGAATGGAGTGAGGTCGCCGCCGCCATGGTGCACGCCGCGGGCATCGCCGAGCACGGCGACGAACAGGCCTGCCGGTGGATCGCCGTACGGCACGCGGACGACCACATCCACCTGGTCGCGACTCTCGCCCGCCAGGACGGTCGGCACCCCCGCGTGCGCGGCGACATCCGCGCGATGCACACCGCCGCCCGCGTCTTCGAAGCCCGCTGGGGCCTGACCCCGATGTCGCCGCTCGACCGGACCGCGCGCCGCCGCCCGGTCACCGGCGAGGCGGAGAAGGCCGCCCGCCGCGGCCTCGCGGAGACCGCCCGGGAGTCCCTGCAGCGCACCGTCTGCCAGGCCGCCGCCCTCGCCCACGGCGACACGGATTTCCTCGACCGGCTCCGCGACGCCGGGCTGCGTGTGCGCGATCGCCGCGACGATGACGGCGCGCTGGTCGGGTACTCGGTGGCGTTGCCTGGGGACCGCGCGGACGGCGGCACCCGCCCGGTCTGGTTGGCCGGATCGACGCTCGCCTACGACCTGTCCCTGCCCCGGGTCCGCGAGCGCTTCGACCCCACCGTGACCCCGGCCGACTGGGCGCTGGCCGAGCACCGGATCCGGGAGGCATCGACGCTCCTGGGCCGCGCCGGGCAGGACGAAGGCGCCGGGGATGTCGCGGCCCTCGGCGATCTCCTGGCCGTGGCCACCGCTCACTCCCCGGCCCTGGTCCGCGACCGCGTCCAGGCAGCGGCCGACGCGTTCGAGCAGGCCGCCCGCGCCCCCGGCGCCCGCAGCCTGGAGGGCCGCGCGCGGGCCGGATGGCGCGCCTCGACCCGGGCGCTGGAGCGGGGTCTGGC
>NZ_JBSFTP010000121.1:0-12944 GCF_053591315.1 Streptomyces sp. NPDC003042 | reverse complement strand
CACTGAATAGGAGTTTTCATGTTAGGTGCGTGGTTTTCATACGTGTAATCTACCCACCGCCCGGGGCCCCGCCCCGGACCCCGCGCCTCAAACGCCGGCGGGGCTGGGGGTGGCCTCAGGCGCCGGCCGGGCTGAGGGGTGGCCTCAAACGCCGACCGGGCTGGAGTGGTCAGGCGGTCGGGGTGAAAGTCTTGGCCGCCTCGGCCGTCGCGGCTTCCTTGACGACCTTCAGGCCGCCCGGGACGGACTCGTCCGGTTTCATGATCACGCTTTGGCGGGTGGAGGGGGCCTTGGGGTCGGAGAAGTCGTGCGTGATCCCGAAGCCGCTGTCGTAGGACTTCAGGCTCAGCAGGGCCTTGCCGATCCCTTCGCGGGTGAGGTCCTTCTCCGTACAGGCCTTCTTCAGCGCCTCCCCGTAGACCGAGGCGGCCGTGAATCCGGCCACCACGCCGTTGTCGAGGCCCGCGCCCGGGTACTCCGCCTTGTAGGCCGCGGAGAGGGCCGCCGGGC
The DNA here is from genome assembly GCF_053591315.1 of Streptomyces sp. NPDC003042. NCBI lineage: Bacteria > Bacillati > Actinomycetota > Actinomycetes > Kitasatosporales > Streptomycetaceae > Streptomyces > Streptomyces sp. NPDC003042. The sequence continues at coordinate 12,434 of NZ_JBSFTP010000121.1, read as the reverse complement.
CGGGCTCGGTGGAGCCGATCGGCAGAGTGGACGAGGCGACGTAGTAGTCCTTCTGCAGGGCCGCGCCCGCCGGGGTGGCGAGGAGCTGGGGTGCGAAGGCGGAGTTGTTGCCGACCACGGGGACGTTCCAGCCGCCGGCCGCGGCGACCCCGACCAGCGAGGCCGCCTGCTTGGGACCGGCGCTGATCACGACGGCCTTGACCCCGGCCTGCTTGAGGGCCGCGACCTGCGCGGACATGTCGTTGTCGGTGGGCTTGATCTTCTGCTCGACGACGGTCAGCCCGGCCTCCTTCGCCGCGTGCTCGGCGCCGGCGAGGGCGTTCTCGCCGTAGTCGCCTTCGAAGTACACGTGCCCGATCCTGTCGCCGGAGGCGATGCGCTTCTGGTCGAGGAGGTAGCCGATCGCGTTGACCGTCTCGATGTCGTACGTCGCCCCGATCGTGCGGATCGACGGGCTGCCCAGCAGCGACGCGGACCAGGCCTGCGGGACGACCAGGCCCTTGTCCTGGCCGTCGATGCGGTCCTTGACCGCGGCGACGAACGGGGAGCCGATGAACTGGGCGAAGCCCAGCACCTTCGGCTCCAGCTCGGTGTAGGCGGCCAGCGCCTTCTGCGGGTCGTAGCCGTGGTCGCGGACCGTCAGCTCGATCTGCCGGCCGCAGATGCCTCCGGAGGCGTTCGTCTGCTTCACCCACAGCTGCTGGGCCTGGGTGACGCTCTTGCCGAGCGAGGCGTAGACGCCCGTCATGTCGGTGAGGGCGCCGAGCTGGATCGCCGTGGCGGTGACCCCCTTGCCGGTCTTGACACCGCCCTCGGCCTGCTTGTCCTCGCTGCCGCCGCCCGCCTTGCCGCTACAGCCGGCGGCGCCGGTCAGGACGAGCGCCGCCGCGAGGGCCGCCGTACAGAATCGCGCTCGCTGGTGGGTACCGGGTCTCTTCACGCTGGCTCCTTCGGGGGACGTGCGGACAGGGAGGAACGGATCCGGGCGAGACCGCCCGGCAGGAACAGGACGACCGCGACGACGGCCGCGCCGTAGAGGTAGCGGGAGGCCTCCCCGGGGGAGACCCCGCCGGTGCCCGGCGCGGAGACCAGCGGGAGGGCGTCGCTCCAGCGGGTGAGGAGCTGGGGCAGCAGGGAGACGAAGAGGGCCCCGACGACGGCGCCCCCGACCGTGCCGAGGCCTCCGATCACGATCATGGCGAGGTATTCGAGGGACAGGACCATGCCGAAGTAGTCGGGCACGGTGCGCTGGAAGACGAGGGCGAGCAGCACGCCGGCGAGGCCCGCGTACATCGAGGACAGGACGAAGACGGCGGAGCGGTAGCGGGCGACGGGGACGCCCATGACGCCCGCGGCGATGTTGTGGTCGCGGATGGCGTTCAGGGCGCGGCCGGGGCGACCCCGCAGGACGCCGCGGGCGAAGAGGGCAGAGGCCAGGAGCGCGGCGAGGGCCACGTACCAGAGCTTCTCGGCGGACTGAAAGGGGACGGCGGCGATGACGGTCTCGGTGTCGTCGAAGGCGAAGCCGAAGAGGGAGAGGGGCTCGACGGGGCGGCCGTTGAAGCCGCCGGTCAGGGAGGTGGCGTTGAACAGGACGTGCTGGCCGATGAAGATCAGCGCGAGGGTGGCGATGCCGAGGTACGCGCCGCGCAGCCGCCCGGCGATGGGGCTGAAGAGGCCGCCGGCCGCTCCCGCGAGGGCGACGGCGAGGACGGCCGCGAGCCAGCTGGGCAGGCCGAGGCCGACGAACTCGTGGCTGCCGGAGCGACCGCCGTCGCCGGCGAGGGCGCAGTAGCCGTACGCCCCGACGGCGAGGAAGAAGGCGTGGCCCATGGAGAGCTGGCCGGTGGCCCCGGTGAGCAGGTTGAGCCCGATGGCCCCGATCCCGGCGGCGATGGCGAACAGTCCGGCCTGGAGCCAGAACCGGTCGAGGTAGAAGGGCAGCGCGAGCAGTACCGCGCACCCGGCGGTCCAGAGGGCGTGGCGCGGGCCCAAGCGGCGGGGGCCCGAGCGGCCGGGGCCCGGTCGGCGGGTGCCCGGTCGGCGGGGGCGGCCGACGGCCGGCGCGCCGTCGTCGGGGCCGGATCCCGCGTCGGGCGCGGCGGTCTCATGCTGCGACACGGATGCGCTCCTTCACGCCGGAGGGACCGGGGCCGGGTGTTCCGGCTGGGCACCCCGCAGGGGAAACGTCAGACACGGGCCAGCTCCTTCGTGCCGAACAGGCCCGCCGGGCGCAGGAGCAGCACCACGACCATGACCAGGTAGGGGGCGAGGTCCCCGATGCCGCGGCCGAGGAAGGTCAGCTGGCTCTGGTAGCCGGTGGCCATCGCTTCGGTGACGCCGACGATCAGGCCGCCCGCGAGGGCGCCGGTGGTGGAGTCCAGGCCGCCGAGGATGGCCGCGGGGAAGGCCTTGAGGGCGGCGAGCGAGGTGGCCCGTTCCAGGCCGGGGGTGGGGAAGACGGTCAGGAAGAGCGCCGCCACGGCGGCCAGGGATCCGGCGACCGCCCAGGCGGCCAGCGAGACCCGGCCCAGCCGTACGCCCATCAGCGCGGCCGTTTCCGGCTTCTCGGCGGCGGCCCGCATCGCCACGCCCCACGCGGTGTACCGGAAGGTGAGGAGGAACGCCGTGATCAGGAGGCCGGCGGCGATCAGGGCCGCGATCCGGGTCTGCGGCACGATGACCGGGCCGAGGTGGACCACGGCGTTGCCCCACGGGTCGCCGAGCGCGAGGACGTCCGTACCGATGCGGCGGGTGAGGTCGGTGGTGATCAGGATGTCCACGCCGATGGTGACGATGGCCAGCACGCTGTGGTCCTGGCCGCGGTAGCGCCGCATCACCAGGAACTCGACTCCGGCGCCCACGGCGGCGGCGGTCGCGATGCCCACCGCCAGGGCGGGCCAGAAGCCGATGTCGTCGTGCAGGACGGCGGTGACGTACCCGCCCGCCAGGAGGAGCGAGGCGTGGGCGAAGTTGACGACCTCGGTGGCCTTGAAGATGACCACGAAGCCGAGGGCGATCAGCGCGTAGACGGAGCCCATGGACAGTCCGCCGAGCAGGAGTTCCAGGAAGGTGGTCACGCGGCCGGGTCCTCCTCGCCGAGATAGGCGCGCACGACCGCGGGGTCGCTCTGCACCTGGGCGGGGGTTCCGCCGCCGATCCGTCTGCCGAAGTCGAGTACGGTCACCGCGTCCGCGAGCCGCATCACCACCCCCATGTCGTGTTCGACCAGCACGATCGAGATGCCGAGGCCGTCTCGAACGCCCGCGATGACGGCGGCCGTGCGCTGTCGTTCGTCCGCGGTCATACCGGCGACGGGTTCGTCCAGGAGGAGCAGCCGCGGTTCCATGCACAGGGCACGGGCGAGCTCCACGAGTTTCTGTTTGCCGTACGGCAGGGAGCCCGCGGGGGCGGCCAGGTCGGCCTCCAGGCCGACGAAGGCGGCGATCTCGCGGACCCGTTCGCGGTGCCGGCGGTCCTCGCGGACGGCGGACGGCAGCCGCAGTCCGGTGGCGAGGAAGCCGGACCGCATGAGCCGGTGGCGGCCGAGCAGCAGGCTGTCGGCGACCGTGGTGCGCGGGGGCAGCGCCAGGTTCTGGAAGGTACGGGCGACGCCGAGGGCTGCGACGGCGTGCGGGGCGAGGCCGGTGAGTTCCGCGTCGCCGAAGCGGACGCTGCCGGCGGCGGCCCGGTAAACGCCGGAGAGCACGTTGAAGCAGGTGGACTTGCCGGCGCCGTTGGGTCCGATGACGGCGTGCACGCTGCCCGGCTCGACGGTGAAGGAGACGGCGTCGAGGGCGGTGAGGCCGGCGAACCGGACGGTGACGTCGGTGACGGTGAGGGGTGGCGGGCCACCGGTCGCCCGCATCGCGGCGGGCGGGACCGGGCGGACCGGCGGGCGGGGGGTGCCGGCCGGATCCGAAGCTGCGGGCGGGATCAAGCCGACCACCTGCGCAGGATGCGGGCCGGGGGCGGAGCCGGAGCGTCCGCGTCGGTGATGCCGAGATAGCGGCGGCGTACCTCGTCCGAGGCCGCGAGCTCCGCGGCCGGGCCCGACAGGGTGACCTCGCCGACCTCCAGGACGTACGCGTACGAGGCGAGGCGCAGCGCGAGGGCGGCGTTCTGCTCCACCAGCAGCACGGAGGTGCCCGTGGCGTTGATCTCGGTGATGGTCGCGGCGATGGTCGCGGCCATCTTCGGTGCCAGCCCGAGCGAGGGCTCGTCCAGCAGGAGCAGCCGGGGGCGGGCCATCAGGGCCCGGCCCAGCGCCAGCATCTGCTGTTCGCCGCCGGAGAGCAGGCCCGCCCGCTGCCGGGCCCGGCGGGCCAGGACGGGGAACAGCTCGTGGACGCGGGCCAGCGAGCGGGTGATGTCGGCGCGGGAGCCCGACCGGGCGCCCAGCGCGCCGGCCCGCAGGTTGTCCGCGACGGTCATGCGGGCGAACACCTGTCGCCCTTCGGGGACTTGCACCACTCCGGCGGCGACCGCCCGGGCCGGGGAGAGCCCGTCCAGCGGTCGGCCGTCGAAGCTGATGCCGCCCTCCGTGGCGGCGCCCCGGTGGAAGGCGAGCGTGCGGGACACCGCCCGCAGGAGGGTCGTCTTTCCGGCGCCGTTGCCCCCGAGTACGACGACCACGGCGCCGGCCGGTACGTCGAGCGAAACGGCGCGCAGTGCCCGTACCGGGCCGTAGCCCACGGACAGCGCGCGTACCTCGAGCGAGGCCACATCCCCTCCCACTGCTTGCCCTCCCACTGTCTGGCTTTGTGCTGGCGCACAGACCAGCACCGGGCGGGGTGCGCGGTCCACGGCGCGCAGCGGAATCGCTGCCGATGACCAGCCGGGGGCGGGGTGCGGTTGTGCAACGGCACAGACCTGCCGACCGGGCCCCTTACGCGGGCGGCCCGGCGCTGACATCCTCTGGGGCCATGGGCGGACGCAGGGCGCGCACGGAAGCGGAGTGGTCGGTGCTGCTGACGGCGGCCGAGGTGCTGCTGGAACGCGTGCCGGCGCTGACGGAGCAGCTGATCGTCGATCTGGCGAAGCATTCGCCGCTGTTCGATCTGGCGGTGCCGCGGGACGAGCACTGGCAGCAGGTCAGCGAGGCGATGCGGTACGGCATCGAGGCGTTCGCCGCGCGCCGCTCGGACACGCGCAAGGACCTGGCGTACGCGGAGGAACTGGGGCGCCGGCGGGCCGAACAGGGGCTGCCGCTGGACCTGTTGCTGTACGCGTACCGGCGGGCGGGGCGCCTGACGTGGGACGCGCTGCTGGACATCGTCACCGAGGAGGACCCGGACGCGCTGCCGGTGCTGGCCCGGACGGCGGGCGCGATGTGGGCCGGGATCGAGCAGCAGGCCGCCGTGACGGCGGAGGCCTACCGGGCGGGCGAGCGCGAGATGCGACGGCGCAGCGACGAGCGGGTGCAGGCGCTGCTGGACGCGCTGCTGGAGGGGGACGCGGCGCAGGGCCTGGCGGCGCGGGCCGCGGCGGGCCTGGACCTGCCGGAACAGGGGCGGTACGCGGTGGTCGTGCTGCCGGTGGACCGGCGGGACTCGGTGCACCGGGTGGCGGCGGTGGGCGGGATGCGGCTGTTCTGGCGGATGCGGGCGGACCAGGAGCTGGCGGTGGTGGCCCTCGGGACGTGCACGCTGGACGAGCTGGCGGCGGAGCTGGCCGACCGCTGCCCCGGGCCGGGCGGGATCAGTCCGGTGGTGGACGGCCTGGCGGAGCTGGGGCGGGCGCGGCGCCTCGCGGTGACGGCGCTGGCCACGTGCGGGCCGGAGGAGCGGTCCCTGGTGCGGTTGTCGGAGCGGCTGCCGACAGCCTTGGTCGTGAGCCAGCCCGAGCTGGCGGGTGAACTGGTCCAGGCGGTGCTGGGGCCGCTGCTGGAGCTGGACCCGGCGGACCGGGCGATGCTGCTGGAGACGCTGGACGCCTGGCTCGCCGCCGAGGGCTCCGCCGGGCGGGCCGCGACCCGGCTGTACTGCCACCGCAACACGGTCTTCAACCGGCTGCGCCGCCTGGAAACCATGACGTCCCGGTCCTTGTCCCGCCCGCGCGACCTGATCGCGCTGACCCTGGCGGTGGAGGCCCACCGTCTGTCGGGGGTGTGGGGGCCGGCCTGAGAGCGGGGCTGCCCGGGGTCGGCGGGCGATAGCCTTGATGTCGGAAAACCGCCAGCCCGAGCCGGCGCCTGCCAGGATGCTGGAGCCATGTACACCGACACCGACCGCTGCGTCAGGGCCGTGCGGTCGAAGGACGCCCGCTTCGACGGCTGGTTCTTCACCGCCGTCCGCACCACGGGGATCTACTGCCGGCCCAGTTGCCCGGCCGTGCCGCCCAAGGTCCAGAACATGAGCTTCCTGCCCAGCGCCGCCGCCTGCCAGCAGGCCGGGTACCGGGCGTGCAAGCGCTGCCGACCCGACACCAGCCCCGGCTCCCCCGAGTGGAACGCGCGCGCGGACGCCGTCGCGCGGGCCGTGCGGCTGATCCAGGACGGGGTGGTCGACCGCGAGGGAGTGCCCGGTCTCGCCGTCCGGCTCGGCTACTCGACCCGCCAGGTGGAGCGGCAGCTCAACGCCGAGCTCGGCGCCGGACCGCTCGCCCTCGCCCGCGCGCAGCGGGCGCAGACCGCCCGGCTGCTGATCGAGACCTCCGAGCTGCCGATGGCCGATGTCGCCTTCGCCGCCGGGTTCTCCTCGATCCGTACCTTCAACGACACCGTCCGCGAGGTCTTCGCGCTCTCCCCGAGCGAGCTGCGGGTGCGGGCGGACAGGGCCGGCGGACGCAAGGACGCCCAGCCCAGGATCCCGGGCACGATCAGCCTGCGGCTGCCCTACCGGGCCCCGCTGAACCCCGACAACCTCTTCGGGCACCTTGCCGCGACCGCCGTGCCCGGGGTCGAGGAGTGGCGTGACGGCGCCTACCGCCGCACGCTGCGGCTCCCGTACGGCACCGGGGTGGTGGCGCTCACCCCCGGGCCCGACCACATCGGCTGTCGGCTCGCCCTGACCGACCTGCGGGACCTGACCATCGCCATCAGCCGCTGCCGGTGGATGCTCGATCTGGACGCCGACCCCGAGGCCGTCGACGGGCAGCTGCGCACCGACCCGCTGCTGGCCCCGCTCGTGGACAAGGCTCCCGGGCGCAGGGTTCCCCGTACGGTCGACGCGGCGGAGTTCGCCGTACGCGCGGTCCTCGGCCAGCAGGTGTCCACCGCGGCGGCCCGGACGCACGCGGCCCGGCTGGCGGCGGCGTACGGGGAGCCCGTGCGGGATCCACAGGGCGGGCTGACGCACCTCTTCCCCTCCCCGGAGGCGCTGGCCGCCCTGGACCCGGAGGCGCTGGCGATGCCGCGCAGCCGGCGCACGACGCTCACCACCCTGGTCGCGGCGCTGGCGGACGGCTCGCTGCCGCTGGGCATCGACAGCGACTGGGAGGCGGCCCGCGCGCGGCTCGGGGCCCTGCCCGGTTTCGGGCCGTGGACCACCGAGATCATCGCGATGCGGGCGCTGGGCGACCCGGACGCGTTCCTGCCGTCCGATCTGGGGGTCCGGCGGGCCGCCCAGGGCCTGGGGCTGCCGTCCACACCGGCCGCCCTGACGGCGCGGGCGGCGCTCTGGCGGCCCTGGCGGGCGTACGCCGTGCAGTACCTGTGGGCCACCGACGCCCACCCCATCAACCACCTGCCCGTATGAGGAGCTCGACGATGACCACGACGAACACGATGGACACCGCCGCCACGATCAGGCAGCACACCGTCGTCGACAGCCCGTACGGTCCGCTCACGCTCGTATCCACGGACGGGGTCCTCAGCGGTCTCTACATGACCGGGCAGCGGCACCGGCCGGCCGAGGAGTCCTTCGGCGAGCGGGTCGCGGCCTCCGAGGAGCCGTTCCCCGAAGTGGTGCGGCAGCTCGGCGCGTACTTCCGCGGGGAGCTGACCGAGTTCACCGTGCCGGTCCGGCTGGAGGGCACGGACTTCCAGCGCAGCGTCTGGGGGCAGCTCGTGCGCATCCCGTACGGGCAGACGTGGTCGTACGGGCAGCTCGCGGCGAAGCTCGGCAAGCCGAGCGCGTCGCGGGCGGTGGGCCTGGCCAACGGGAAGAACCCGGTGGGCATCATCGTGCCGTGCCACCGCGTCATCGGCGCCTCGGGCGGGATGACGGGCTACGGCGGCGGGATCGAGCGCAAGGTGCGGCTGCTGGAGTTCGAGTCTGCGGGGCGCCACGCCCTGTAGCGGCGGGTCAGATCACGACCAGCGGGACCAGGAGCGCGAAGCCGGCGCCGGCCTCGACCGCGTAGGCGAAGAGGGAGGGGTGCTGGACGGGGGCGGCGAGCAGCACCAGGCTCTGCTGAGCGGAGGCGGCCGCCACCCAGTCGCCGTCGGCGCCGAGTCTGCCCTGGTACCAGCCTTCGCAGGAGCCGGGGCCGGTGACGGCGAGGAGGTCGTCCTCGCGGCGGTAGAAGGCCTGCCAGCCCTCGGCGGGCACGGACCAGCCCTCGAAGTCGGGGAACGGGGCCCAGCCGCCCTCGCGTATCGCGGTGTCGAACAGCCAGACCGGCGTGCCCTCGGGGGTGACTTCGCCGCCCGCCTGCTCGTCGGTGGTGAAGTGGACCATGGGGAGGGCGTCGGGGCCGTCGGCCGTACTGGGCCAGGCGTACATCGTGATCATCTGCTGATTCTGTCCTGGTCGGAGTATGCGCTGTGTAACCCCTGCGCCTGCGGATCCACCACGCCTGTCGGATCTACGCGGTCGCCGGGCGCCGGCCGTTCTCCAGTTCCACGGTGCCCTCGCCCGACTCCAGGACGCGGCAGGCCTCTTGGGTGCGCAGGCCGAGCGATCCGGGGAGGTAGGCGGTGAGTTCGGCGGGCTCGACGAGCCGCCAGGAGAGCAGTTCCTCCTCCTGGAGCCGGATGGCGGCGAGTTGCCCGGCGTCGAGTACGCCGCCGTCGTAGAGGTAGGCGACCAGCGGCGGACGATCCGGCCCGAGGGTCCAGTCGACGGCGAGGAGCCGGCCGAGCGGGACGTCGATGCCGATCTCCTCGGCGCTCTCGCGGCGGGCGGCCGTGCGCGGGGACTCGTCCTGGTCCGACTCGATGGTGCCGCCCGGCAGGGCCCAGCCCTCGCGGTAGTTGGGCTCGACGAGCAGGACCCGGCCCGCGGCGTCCCGGTACAGGGCCGCCGCGCCGGCCAGCACCCGGGGCAGGCTCGCGATGTAGGTGGCGTAGTCATCGGTGGTCGTCACGCCGCAACCCTACCCAGCCGCCCCGGATGCCGTGGCGGGCGACCCCGTCCGCTCACCCCTCCGGGGTGCCGCCGCCGTCCTCGCGGTCGCGCCCCTTGGATTCGGCGAGGCGCCGCAGGCGCGGGTGGCTGGCCGGGCCCTGTTCGGTCATGGCCTCACCGACCATGGCCCTGACCGCGTCCCGGACACCGTGCAGCGGGTGATGGCGGGCGGGGCCGGCGCCGGGGTCCTCGCGCAGTTCCTTCACGAGCGCCCAGCACAGCAGGAGCATGACGATCACGAAGGGCAGGGCGACCAGGATGGTCGCGGTCTGGAGGGATTTCAGGCCGCCGGCGACGAGCAGGACGGCGGCGACGGCGGCCATCAGCACGCCCCACGTGACAACGAGCCAGGTGGGCGGGTGCAGGGAGCCGCGGCTGGTGAGCGAGCCCATGACCAGGGAGGCGGAGTCGGCGCTGGTGACGAAGTACGTCATCACCAGAACCATTGCAACGTACGACGTGACAGTGCCCAGTGGAAGCGCATCGAGCATCGCGAAGAGCGAGGCCTCCGTCCCGTCCTTGAGCTTGGCCGCGAAGTCGACGGCGCCGGTGGAGTCGAGCCGGATGGCGGTGCCGCCCATCACGCAGAACCAGATGACGGTGGCCCCGCTGGGCACGAGCAGGACACCCACGAGGAACTCGCGGATGGTGCGGCCGTGCGAGATGCGGGCGATGAAGGTGCCGACGAAGGGCGCCCAGGAGAGCCACCACGCCCAGTAGAAGATCGTCCACGCTCCCAGCCACGCACGGTCGGTGAAGGCGCCGGTGCGGCTGGCCATCGGCAGCAGCTGGTGCAGGTATCCGCCGACGCTGGAGGGGATCACGTCCAGCATGTAGACGGTCGGGCCGAGTACGAAGACGACCAGCATCAGGAAGGCGGCGAGCACGACGTTGATCGTGCTCAGCCACTTCACCCCCTTGTGCAGGCCCGAGAAGGCGGAGAGCACGAAGGCCGCCGAAAGGGCGGCGATGATGATCAGTTCCACCCTGATGGTGTCCTCGACCCCGGCGGTGAGGTTGAGGCCCTTGGCCACCTGGAGCGCACCGAGACCGAGGCTGGTGGCGGTGCCGAAGACGGTCGCGAAGACGGCGAGCAGGTCGATGGCCTTGCCGGGCCATCCGCCCGCCCCCGCCTCGCCGATCAGCGGGACGAAGGCGGAGCTGAGCTGATTGCCGCGCCTCTTGCGGAAGGTCGCGTAGGCGAGCGCGAGGCCGGCGATGCCGTAGATCGCCCAGGGGGTGAGGGTCCAGTGGAAGAAGGAGTACTCCATGGCCGCGAGCGCGGAATCGCCCGTACGGGGGGCGGCCCCGGAGGCGGGGGGCGGGGTCAGGTAGTGGGTCAGCGGCTCCCCCACCCCGTAGAACATCAGGCCGATGCCCATGCCCGCGCTGAACATCATCGCGATCCACGAGAGGTTCGTGAACTCGGGCTCCGAATCGTCCGCGCCGAGCCGGATCCGGCCGAAGCGGCTGATCGCGAGCACGACGCACATGACGAGGAAGATGTCGGCGGCGATCACGAACAGCCAGGCGAAGTTGTTCAGCACCCAGGCGAGGGCGGCGCTGGACGCGGTGTCGAAGGACTTGCCGCCGAGGGCCGCCCAGGCGACGACGGCGAGCACGGCCATCACGCCGATCGCGACGACGGCGTGATCGGGAGCGCCGTCCGCGGGGCGGTCGGGGCCCCCACCTGGACTATCCGGACGTGGCTGTTCCAGTGAATCCGTGCTCATGCGGCCACACTATGCAGGCCTATGTCCCCCTTTAAGCGGATGGCGCGCCGGGTGTGGCCCAGGCCACCCATGGGCATAGGAGGATCCTCCGGATAGGCTCATGGCGGCGCGACTGCACTGTTCGATAGCAAGGGATTAGCAAGGTGACGGACGGAGCAGTAACTGAGGCCGCGCGCGTGCTCATCGCCGCGGACAAATTCAAGGGCTCGCTCACGGCCGTTCAGGTCGCGGAGCGGGTTTCGGCCGGGCTTCGCAAGGCCGTACCGGGCGTGGAGATCGAGACCCTCCCCGTGGCGGACGGCGGCGACGGCACGGTCGCGGCCGCCGTGGCGGCCGGTTTCGAACGCCGGGAGGTACGGGTCACCGGACCGCTCGGCGACCAGGTCACGGCGGCCTTCGCGCTGCGCGAGGGCACCGCGGTGGTCGAGATGGCGGAAGCCTCCGGGCTCCAGCTGCTGCCCGCGGGCGCCTTCGCCCCGCTGACGGCGACCACGTACGGCTCCGGCGAGCTGCTGAAGGCCGCGCTGGACGCCGGAGCCCGCTCGATCGTCTTCGGTGTCGGCGGCAGTGCCACCACCGACGGCGGCGCGGGCATGCTGGCCGCGCTCGGCGCGGTGTTCCTGGACGCGAACGGCGAACCGGTCGGTCCGGGCGGCGGCGCGCTGGCCGCTCTGGCGTCGGCGGACCTGTCCGGGATCGACCCCCGCTTCGCGGAGGTCGACTTCGTCCTGGCCAGCGACGTGGACAACCCGCTGACCGGCCCGAAGGGCGCGCCCGCGGTCTACGGCCCGCAGAAGGGTGCCTCTCCCGAGGACGTGGCGACGCTCGACGCCGCGCTGGCGCACTTCGCCGTGGTCCTGGAGAAGGCGATCGGCCCGAAGGCCGCCGAGTGCGCGCTGCTGCCGGGAGCGGGCGGCGCCGGTGGTATCGGCTACGGGGCGCTGCTGCTCGGCGCGACGTTCCGTCCCGGCATCGAGCTCATGCTGGAGGTGCTGGGCTTCGCCCCGGCGCTGGAGCGGGCCACGCTGGTCATCACCGGTGAGGGTTCGCTCGACGAGCAGACCCTGCACGGCAAGGCCCCGGCCGGTGTCGCGGCCGCGGCGCGCGCCGCGGGCAAGGAGGTCGTCGCGGTCTGCGGCCGACTGCTGCTGACCGAGGAGGCCCTGCGGGCCGCCGGGATCCGCCGGGCGTACCCGCTCACCGAGATCGAGCCGGACACCGCGAAGTGCATCGCGAACGCCGGTCCCCTGCTGGAGCGGGTCGCGGCCAACATCGCCGCCGACGTGCTCTGACCACCCGTTACGCCCGTACGGCCGCCGATGCCCCTACGTACTGCCTCCCGAGATCAAAGGTATCCCCGCCTTCGACGCGCGCTCCATCGACCTGGTGAGGAAAATCCACTTCCCGAACG
>NZ_JBSFTP010000120.1:0-13420 GCF_053591315.1 Streptomyces sp. NPDC003042 | reverse complement strand
CCCACAGCCCGAACTGGTAGAAGAGGCCCCCGCAGACGACACCCGTCCAGCCGATGGCGAAGAAGCAGGCGAACCAGTACTGGACCCGCCCGAGCGGTGCGAGCGGCGCGAGCGGCGCGTCCAAAAATGGGCCCGGCGCAGCGGCGCGCTGCGACATGAGCTGCTCCCAGCGTGGCGGAGAGGCCGCTCGCGGCCGAGCCGTGCGAGCGGCGCGTCAAGAAGGGGTGGCGCCCCCGGCGCCGAGCCGCGCGAGCGGCGCGTGGGAAAAGGCGAAGGCGGGATCACGCGGACCCCCGGCCGCTTGATCCCGCCTTCTTCCCCCCCAGCGGCCACCGTCCCACCCCCGTAGGACGGCCCCCCGGCCCCATGGTCTAGGCGACGAGCTCCCCGAACGACTCCGCCTCGTCACGGCCGAAGCTCAGCACCTCGTCGTCCCGCAGCCGCCGCAGCGACCGCCAGATGCTCGACTTCACCGTGCCGACGCTGATGCCCAGGATCTCCGCGATCTCCGGGTCCGTACGGCCCTCGTAGTACCGGAGCACCAGCATCGTGCGCTGCGCCTCCGGGATCCGGGCCAGCGCCTGCCACAGCACCGCGCGCAGTTCCGTACCGCGCATCGCGTCCGTGTCGGAGGCGGTCTCCGGCAGTTCCTCGGTCGGGTACTCGTTCAGCTTGCGCCGCCGCCACGCGCTGATGTGCAGGTTCGTCATCGTGCGCCGCAGGTAGCCGCCGACGGCCGCCTTGTCGCTGATCCGGTCCCAGGCGCGGTACGTGGAGAACAGCGCGCTCTGCAGCAGGTCCTCGGCCTCGTGGCGGTCACCGGTGAGGTGGAAGGCCGTCGCGTAGAGGGCGGCCCGGCGCTCCTGCACGTACGCCGTGAACTCGGCCTCGGAAGAAGAAGAGGGCGACGACGGCTGCGCGGGAACGGTGGACTGGTACGTGTTCGCGTCGATGGCCACCATGTGCGCCGGCCGCGGACGGGCGACCGCGGCACTACGGACACCCGCCCGGCGGTTCACATCGTGCAGCCGCGTGACAACCGCGCTGGTCGTGGTGCTGTGCAGCGTGTTCATCTCGCGCCCCCCGTCGTGGAGTCTGCTTCGGTCCGTTGCTTCGTTGACAAAAGACTGCCCGCCGGACATAACCGGGGTGTCCTTCGACTGTCACAGGCCTGTCACAGCCATCGTGGCCGGATCCGTGGCGCCCGTCGGTCGAACTCCCAACGGCCTATGGGACAGAATGAGCGCGTGCCTTTCCTGTTGCTGATCGAGGACGACGACGCCATCCGCACGGCCCTCGAACTCTCGCTGTCTCGCCAGGGCCACCGTGTGGCCACCGCGGCGACGGGCGAGGACGGCCTCAAACTGCTGCGCGAGCAGCGGCCGGACCTGATCGTGCTGGACGTGATGCTGCCCGGGATCGACGGTTTCGAGGTGTGCCGGCGCATCCGCCGCACCGACCAGCTGCCGATCATCCTGCTCACCGCGCGCAACGACGACATCGATGTCGTCGTGGGTCTGGAGTCGGGAGCCGACGACTACGTGGTCAAGCCCGTCCAGGGCCGGGTGCTCGACGCCCGGATCCGGGCCGTGCTGCGCCGCGGCGAACGAGAGGCGAGCGACTCCGCGGTCTTCGGGTCCCTCGTCATCGACCGGGCCGCGATGACCGTGACGAAGAACGGCGAGGACCTCCAGCTGACCCCGACCGAGCTGCGGCTGCTCCTGGAGCTCAGCCGCCGGCCCGGCCAGGCGCTGTCACGTCAGCAGCTGCTGCGCCTCGTCTGGGAGCACGACTACCTCGGTGACTCCCGACTGGTCGACGCCTGCGTGCAGCGGCTGCGCGCCAAGGTCGAGGAAGTGCCGTCCTCGCCGACCCTGATCCGCACCGTCCGGGGTGTCGGCTACCGGCTGGACTCCCCACAGTGATCAAAGCCCTGTTCGCGGGCCGGCGCTGGACCAGCCTGCGGCTGCGGCTCCTGGTGGTGTTCGCCCTGGTCGCGCTGACGGCCGCCGTCTCCGCGTCCGGAATCGCGTACTGGCTCAACCGCGAGGCGGTGCTCACCCGGACCCAGGACGCGGCCCTCGGCGACTTCCGCCAGGAGATGCAGAACCGGGCCGCGGCGCTGCCCGCCGACCCCACGCCCGAGGAGATGCAGCGCACCGCCGAGCTGATGGCGGGCAGCAGCCCCGGCTACAGCGTGCTGTTGGTGCACGAGCGCAAGGACGGCCGCAAGGTCTTCGGCTCGGCGGGCCCCGACTCCTTCGGGCTGGACGACGTACCGGGGTCGCTCCAGCACGCCGTGAACGACCGGCAGAAGACGACGGCCGCCAACGACGCCGAGTACCACATGTACTGGCAGCGGACGAAGCCCCAGGGCCATCCCTACCTGGTCGGCGGCACGCGGATCGTCGGCGGCGGGCCGACCGGCTACATGTACAAGTCGCTCGCGACGGAACGTGACGACCTCAACGCGCTGGCCTGGTCGCTGACCATCGCCACCGGGCTGGCGCTGCTCGGCTCCGCCCTGCTCGCGCAGGCGGCCGCCCGGACCGTGCTGAAACCCGTACAGCGGCTCGGGGACGCGGCGCGCCGGCTCGGCGAGGGGGAGCTGGACCACCGGCTGGAAGTGTCGGGGACGGACGAACTCGCGGACCTCGCGCACACCTTCAACAAGACGGCGGAGGCGCTGGAGAAGAAGGTCGCCGACATGAGCGCGCGCGAGGAGTCGAGCCGCCGTTTCGTCGCGGACATGTCGCACGAACTGCGCACCCCGCTCACGGCGTTGACGGCCGTGGCCGAGGTGCTGGAGGAAGAGGTCGACGACCTCGACCCGATGATCGCACCGGCGGTGGCGCTCGTGGTGAGCGAGACCCGGCGGCTGAACGACCTGGTGGAGAACCTGATGGAGGTCACCCGCTTCGACGCGGGGACGGCGCGGCTGGTGCTGGACGACGTGAACGTCGCCGACCAGGTCACCGCGTGCATCGACGCGCGGGCCTGGCTGGACGCCGTCGAACTCGACGCCGGGCGGGGGATCGTGGCACGCCTCGACCCGCGCCGGCTCGACGTGATCCTCGCCAACCTGATCGGCAACGCGCTCAAGCACGGCGGCTCGCCGGTGCGGGTGTCGGTGGCGGTCGAGGGGGAGTGGCTGGTGGTGACCGTCAAGGACAACGGGCCGGGCATCCCCGAGGACGTCCTGCCGCACGTCTTCGACCGGTTCTACAAGGCGAGCGCGTCCCGGCCGAAGTCGGACGGGAGCGGGCTCGGTCTGTCGATCGCGAGGGAGAACGCGCACATCCACGGCGGTGACATCACGGCCGCGAACGGGGTGGACGGCGGGGCCGTGTTCACCCTGCGGCTGCCGATGGACGTGGGGAAGGTGATCGACGGTGACGTGGACGCGTAGGGCTCTGCCGGTGGCGCTGGCGCTGGCCGTTCTCACCCTGCCGGGGTGCGGGATCAGGGCGACGACCGTGCCGGTGGACGTGGGCCCGGCGCCGTCGCGGGTGTCCTGCGACACGCCGGCGCGGCCGGGCGGACAGAGCGGAGTGCAGGGCTTCCCGGCCACGGTGGAACTGGTCTGCGGATCGCAGCTGGTGGGCGTGGAGCGGGTGGTTCCGGTGCCCGAGAAGAGGCCCGTACGGGATCCCGTGGTCCTGGTGGCCCAGGCGCTGCTGGAGGAACTGGAGCGGACGCCGTCCGAGCAGGAACGGGACGCCGGTTTCACGACCGGAGTCCCGGCCGGACTGACGGCGTCCCCGCCGCGCGCGGGCGACCCGGCGGGCACGGTCCGCCTGAGCCGCAAGCCGGAGGACCTGCCGCCGGTGGCGCTGGCCCAGATCGTGTGCACGCTGTCCGGCAGCGACGCGGTCTCGGCGGGCCCGGGCCCGGTCATCCTCGGCGGCCCCGACGCGGACCCCCCGCGCGCCTGGGAATGCACGGAAGCGGTCCGCTCCCGCCCGGAATCGGCCCCAACGCTGGGCGACCTGGCCAGCCCGACACCGATGTTCCCCTGACCCCTCCCGAGGCGCCGCGCGGCTCCTCTCAACGCGCTGCTCGGCTCTGGCGGGCCTCCCGGGCTTCGCGCCGCTGCGCCGGGCTGGCTCCTCCTGACGCGCCGCTCGCACGGCTCGGCCCCGGCGGGCCTTCCCGGCTTCGCGCCGCTGCGCCGGACTCCGTCCGGCGGCCCGCCGGGCGGTGGCGCGGGCCGGGTGCCGCTGTGCGGGGTCTGGGGCGCAGCCCAGGCACAGTCGTCAGCGGACGACAGGGCCCTGGCCGGCTCGCCAGTCGTTGATGCGCTTGCGGATGGCGGGCACCATCGGAAGATGATCAATGGCGTCCGGCGCGAACCACGCCACCTCGAACGACTCGTCCGACGTCCGGAGCGTGCCTCCGGTGGGGCGGGCGAGAAGGCAGATCGAGAACTCCTGCCGGACCTCGCCGTCGTCGTAGGCGAATACGTGGCCGGGGTTGGTGTACGTCCCGACGATTCCGGTGACCTCAACCGTCATCCCGGTCTCTTCGAAGGTCTCCCGGACCACGCAGTCACCGATGGACTCCCCGATCTCCATCTTGCCGCCGGGCAGGGCCCACATCCCGTTGTCCGTACGGCGCTGCAACAACACCCGCCCCTCGTCGTCGACGACGACCGCCGAAGCGGCCGGCACCAGACTGTTCGCCCGTGGGGCGTCGGGGTCGTCCTCGTAGTCACGCCTGGGCATCTTGGCCGGCCTCCCGGATGTCGCGTCCTCGGCTCCACAGCTCCTCGACGTGTGCGGCGAACCGGTCGAACATCCCGTCCGCCTGCCTGCGTCGCAGATGCATCATTGGCGAATCGTGACCGACCCTTCGGGCCAGGATCGGGGTAACGATCATCTCGTCATCAAACCGGAAGACGGACAGGTTGACGTGACCGGTGTCGAACCGGCCTTCGATGCTGCTCACGTCGCGCAGCTTCTCCAGCTCACTCAGCGTCACGGCGATGCGGGTGGAGAGCGTCAGCGGTACGTCCTCCTCGGCTTCCCGTGCCGCGGTGACCGGACTGTTCGGGTCGCCGATCAGGAACCGCACACGGCATCCGCCCTGAGCCTTACGACGCAGGGCGCTGGCCAAGTTCGCCTGCTCCAGCCACAGGAAGTAGTTGGTGTACCCGGCGAAGACCAGCTCGTGCTGCGCCTTCGTCACCAGGGACCGCCACAGGCTGGCTGGTGCTGCTGAGCGGTAGGGGAAGACCTGGACTATCTCTCTGTCCGGCCCGGTGGTGAGTGCTGACCGGATGGCGTTGGGCCACAAGGCTGTCTCCTCCTCGCCTAATGCCTCGCAGGCTGCCCATCGGTGGCGGGCGTGAGGGATGCGGTTCGGCTCGGTGATCCATCGACCAATCGTCTTCGCGTCGACCCCGCAAGCTTCTGCGAGCTGCTTTTCGGTCATCTTGGCATGCGCCATTGCGCGGCGGAGCGCGTGATTCACAGCTCGCCTCCGTGGGGCGTTGGGGACGGAACGAACGGTAAGGGCGAGGCGTCCCAAACGTCTCGCAAACGCGGTAGCAACGCCCTGACGAGGGACGGAGCATCGGTGCATGCCTGGCCCACGCAGCCGAACGGCGTCACAGGGCCGGGAGTTGACCCAAACCCCAGCGAGAGGAAGACGCGCTATGCGCAGTCAGATGCCGACGCCCGGTGTTACATCCGGGAGGTCGTTGTGATTCGGGGCCTCGGCCAGGGTTCACCGCGCGTGTTGATGACCGTGCGGGTGTCGAGGGATTCGGGGCGGACCTGGGAGCGGGAATCCGAGGTGCGTGAGGGTGACCCGGTGGCCATCTTGTCGGACCCGGGCCGCTACCCGCTGTGCGAGTGCCTGAGGTGCGTGGGGCAGCGCTCAGTGTCGGCTCGGTCGCTGCGGCCGACCTCGTGAAGCTCCATGTGAAGCGCCGGCCGGTGCGGCCACTCATCGGCTCTCGCTCCGGTTCGTGCGTCCTCGGGCCGGGGCGGGTGCATCGCAGGTCCTGAACGGTCAACACAAGTCGAAGGAGACTTTCATGGGTTGGGGAACGGGTAAGGGTGGCGGCGGGGGCGACGGGAAGCACTCGGGGAAGAAGGACCCGGGTACGTCCAAGCCGTCGTCGGATACTTCGCAGCCGAAGTCGGACCCGAAGCACAAGGGGAAGTAGGCCGCGCGTATGACATTGATCGGAGCAGACGAGCGGGCCGCCATGCGCGGCCTGCTCGGCTCGGTGAACGAAAGTCTCGGGGCCCCGCTGGCCCCCGCGTGGGAAGCCGCGTTCTGGGCTGTGCCCCGGCACGCCTTCCTGCCCAAAACGGTGTGGCTGGGCGATGACCTGGCGGAGTGCTTGCGGGAGACGGCGCCGGAAACCTGGCTGCGTCACGCCTATGCGGACACGCCTGTGGTCACGCAGGTCAATGACGGTCAGGCGGCGGAGCCTGACGAGCGCTGGCCCTCCTGCTCAGCCTCGGCCCCCTCGATCGTCTTGCGCATGCTCGACATGCTGGACGTGACCGCCGGGCAGAAGGTGCTGGAGATCGGCACCGGAACGGGGTGGAACGCTGGTCTGCTCGCACACCGCCTGGGCCCGGAACGGGTGACCACGATCGAGGTGGACCTGGCGCTGTCCGCGCACGCGGCGGTCCGCCTCAAGAGCGTGGGCCTGGAGCCACAGGTGGTCTGTGGTGACGGGGCCTTCGGCTATACGGACGGCGGACCGTACGACCGGGTGATCGCCACATGCTCGGTACGGTCGATCCCGTCTGCCTGGATCGAACAGACCAAGCCCGGCGGGGTGATCCTTTCGCCGTGGGAGTCGCCGTGGTTCTGCTACGGGCTGGTGCGGCTGATCGTGGACGGCTACGGCGGCGCCTCTGGCTTCTTCTCCCCGTACTCGGCCTTCATGCTGATGCGTGGTCAGCGCACGGACCTGCGGATCTACCGGGACGTGGTGCGCGACGAGCACGTTCCCGCCGAGTCGTCCACGAGGCTGTCCCCGTGGGCGGTCACCGGGGACGACTGGGCGGCACAGTTCGCGGTCGGACTCCAGATCGGCAACGTCTGGCGGACCTGGCACGACAACCCCGACGTCAAGGGCGTGGCCTCACGCCTGTGGCTCGCCACGACCGATGCAACGTCCTGGGCAGCGGTGGACTGGGACGGGAAGAACTCCGACCGCTTCACCGTGTGGGAACACGGCCCCCGGCGCCTGTGGGAGTCGGCTGAGGCGGCGTACGACTGGTGGCGCAACGCGGGCCGCCCCGGACCGGAGCGCTTCGGGCTGACCATCACCCCCACGGGTACTCACGTGCCCTGGCTCGACACCCCGGACAACGCCGTGCCTGACCTGACCTGACCTGACCTGACCACGTGTACCTCCTTCTCCTTGACCCGGCACGCCGCGTCCAGGAGAGGGGGCGCCCCCGGCGCCGGGTGGCGCCGGGGGCTCGTCACGCAATGTGATGTGGGGGCTAAATGCCGGCGGCTGCGGCCAGGTCCTTCTTGATCGCTTCCAGGATTTCCTGGGCGCGGGTGCGGGCCGGGGGGAGGTCCGAGGGTTCGGGGACCGGGACGACGACCTCCAGGTAGCACTTCAGCTTCGGCTCCGTGCCCGACGGGCGGACGATGACGCGGGCCTTGTAGTCGCCGTCCAGGTGGTAGCGCAGGCCGTCCGTGGGCGGGAGGGCGGCCGAGCCGAGGGCCAGGTCCTCCGCCGAGACGACCCGCAGGCCCGCCAGCGAGGCCGGGGGCTCCGCGCGCAGCGCCGCCATCGCCGAGGCGATGACCGACAGGTCCGAGACGCGGACCGAGAGCTGGTCGGTGGCGTGCAGGCCGTGCGCCATCGCCAGGTCGTCCAGGAGGTCGGTCAGGGTGCGGCCCTGCTCCTTGAGCTCCGAGGCCAGTTCCGCCACCAGCAGGGCGGCGGTGACGCCGTCCTTGTCGCGGACGCCCTCGGGGTCGACGCAGTAGCCGAGCGCCTCCTCGTAGCCGTAGCGCAGGCCCTCGACGCGGGCGATCCACTTGAAGCCCGTCAGGGTCTCCTCGTACGGCAGGCCCGCCGCCTCGGCGATCCGGCCCAGGAGGCTGGAGGAGACGATTGATTCGGCGAAGGTGCCCTGGGCGCCCTTGTGCACCAGGTGGGCGGCGAGCAGCGCGCCGACCTCGTCGCCGCGCAGCATCCGCCAGCCGGCGGGCGCCGCATCGTCCGGGACGGCCACCGCACAGCGGTCGGCGTCCGGGTCGTTGGCGATCACGATGTCCGGCTGGACCTCGGCGGCCTTCGCGAAGGCCAGGTCCATCGCGCCCGGCTCCTCCGGGTTGGGGAAGGCCACCGTCGGGAAGGCGGGGTCGGGCTCGGCCTGTTCGGCGACGAGCACCGGCGCCGGGAAGCCGGCCCGGGCGAAGGCGGCCAGGACGACGTCCTTGCCGACGCCGTGCATGGCCGTGTAGACGGTCCGCACGCCCCGCGGCGACCCGGCGGTCAGTACGGCGTCCGTACGGGCCAGGTAGGCGTCCAGGACCTCGTCGCCGAGGTCCTGCCAGCCGGACTCGGGGCGCGGCACCGAGGACAGGGTCCCGACCGCGGCGATCTCCGCCGCGATCTCCACGTCCGCGGGGGAGACGATCTGCGAGCCGTCGCCGAGGTAGACCTTGTAGCCGTTGTCCCGGGGAGGGTTGTGGCTCGCGGTCACCTCGACGCCGGCGACGGCGCCCAGGTGCCTTATGGCGTACGCGAGGACCGGCGTCGGCAGCGGCCGGGGCAGGACGGCCGCGCGCAGCCCGGCACCGGTCATCACGGCGGCCGTGTCGCGGGCGAAGTCCGCCGACTTGTAGCGCGCGTCGTAGCCGACGACGACCAGGCCGCCGGCGTGGCCCTGGGCCTTCAGGTAAGCCGCGAGGCCCGCCGCGGCCCGGATGACCACGGCACGGTTCATCCGCATCGGGCCCGCGCCCAGCTCGCCGCGCAGTCCGGCGGTGCCGAACTGGAGGGTGCCGGAGAAACGGTCCGCGAGCTCCGCCGTGTCGCCCGACTCGACGAGCCCGGCGAGTTCCTCCGCCGTCTCCGGGTCGGGGTCCTCGGCCAGCCAGGCCTGGGCCCGGGTGATCAGGTCGTCCTGTTCCTGCACTGCTTCCGCCTTAGCTCTCGCTCAACTCTCGTAAGCTCTCGTACGTCGATCAGATGCGGGCGAGCACCTGCGTCAGGAGCGTGCCCATCCGGGCGGCCGAGTCACGGCCGGCCTGGAGAACCTCTTCGTGGTTCAGCGGTTCGCCGGACAGGCCCGCCGCCAGGTTGGTGACCAGGGAGATGCCCAGCACCTCGGCGCCGGCCTCCCGGGCGGCGATGGCCTCCAGCACGGTGGACATGCCGACCAGGTCGGCGCCCATGACGCGGATCATGTTGATCTCGGCCGGCGTCTCGTAGTGCGGGCCGGGGAACTGGACGTAGACACCCTCTTCGAGGGTCGGGTCGATGTCCTTGCACATGGCGCGCAGGCGCGGCGAGTACAGGTTCGTCAGGTCCACGAAGTTCGCGCCGACGATCGGCGAGGTGGCCGTGAGGTTGAGGTGGTCGCTGATCAGCACGGGCTGGCCGGGCTTCATGCCCTCGCGCAGACCGCCGCAGCCGTTGGTGAGGACGACGGTCTTGCAGCCCGCGGCGACGGCGGTGCGTACGCCGTGCGCGACGGCGGCGACGCCGCGGCCCTCGTAGAAGTGGGTCCGGCCGAGGAAGAGCAGCGCGCGCTTGTCGCCGATCTTGTACGAGCGGATCTTGCCGCCGTGGCCTTCGACGGCCGGGGGCGGGAAGCCGGGCAGCTCGGTGACCGGGAATTCGGCCTCGGGGGCGCCCAGCGCCTCTGCGGCGGGGGCCCAGCCGGAGCCCATGACGAGGGCGACATCGTGGGATTCCGCGCCGGTGAGTTCCCGCAGGCGGGCGGCTGCGGCGTCGGCGGCGGCGAAGGGGTCGGTAACAGATGCGTTCACGCGGACGAGCGTAACCGCTCATCCCCTACGCGCGTAGATGGCGCAGCTCACGGTGTTCGGATCGTTGCCTTGTCGTTTCCGCCGAAACGTTCACGGACGGGCGTTACGGGCGCCTGCGGCCCCCAGGGAGCCCCCGCCGCCTCAGCAGGGGCGTTTGCGCAGCTCCATCACGTAGTCGTGCGGCGCCCCCGCCGATTCGGCGGCGTCCGCGAGCTCACCCAGATAGCGCGCCGAGGGCAGGCCGCCCTCGTAGCCGTTCAGGACGTAGATCCAGGCGGCTTCCTCGCCGTCCAGGGTGTGGACGCGGATCCGCATCCGGCGGTAGATGTCCATGCCGACGCCCTCCCACCGGTCCATGGAGTCCTCGTCCAGGGGCGCGATGTCGTAGAGCGCGACGAAAACCTGCTGGCGGGGGGCTTCGACGATGGTGGCGAGAGCGCCCTCCCACCCCATCTGCTCGCCGCCGAAAGTCAGCCGCCAGTCGTTGATCCAGCCCGTGCCGCGCAGCGGCGAATGCGGAGCGCGGCGCGTCATCAGCCGCGGGTCGAGGTTGCCGGCGTACGCGGCGTAGAGCGACATGAGGTCGAGGGTACGGGAGGGGCGCCCCGGCCCGCGTGCTCGGATGGTGGGACCGGGCGCGAAGCACGGTCGACGGTGCGGGACAATGGGGCACGGAATGCATCCCCCGGGGAGACCCCCCGGAACACCGGCCGGGGCGGCAGCCGGCCGGGTAGACGTGAGGCGGACTTTTCGTGACCCGGATCGTGATCATCGGCGGCGGACCCGGCGGGTATGAGGCAGCCCTGGTGGGGGCCCAGCTCGGCGCGGAGGTGACCGTCGTCGACTGCGACGGTCTGGGCGGAGCGTCGGTCCTGACCGACTGCGTGCCCTCCAAGACTCTCATCGCGACCGCCGAGGTGATGACGACCTTCGACTCCTCCTACGAGGAGCTCGGCATCGTCGTCGCGGACGACACCCCGCACATCGAGCAGGCCGCGCGCGTCGTCGGCGTCGACCTCGGCAAGGTGAACCGGCGTGTCAAGCGCCTCGCGCTCGCCCAGTCCCACGACATCACCGCCTCCGTGACCCGGGCCGGCGCCCGCGTGCTGCGCGGCCGGGGCAAGCTCGGCGGACCGCAGGGCATCGACGGGACCCGGGACGTCATCGTCACCGCCGCCGACGGCACCGAGACGATCCTGACCGCCGACGCCGTACTGATCGCCACCGGCGGGCACCCCCGCGAGATCCCCGACGCGATGCCCGACGGGGAGCGGATCCTGAACTGGACCCAGGTCTACGACCTGGACGAGCTCCCCGAGGAGCTCATCGTGGTCGGCTCCGGCGTGACCGGCGCCGAGTTCGCCGGCGCCTACCAGGCCCTCGGCTCCCGGGTGACGCTCGTGTCCTCCCGCGACCGCGTGCTGCCGGGCGAGGACCCGGACGCCGCCGCCGTCCTGGAGGATGTCTTCCGCCGGCGCGGCATGAACGTCATCGGGCGCTCCCGTGCCGAGTCCGCCAAGCGGATTGGCGACCGGGTCGAGGTCACCCTGTCCGACGGCCGGGTCATCAGCGGCACGCACTGCCTGATGGCGGTCGGCGCCGTCCCCAACACCTCCGGCATGAACCTGGAGGAGTCCGGTGTCCGCCTCAAGGACTCCGGGCACATCTGGACCGACAAGGTCTCGCGCACCTCCTCGCCCGGCGTGTACGCCGCCGGTGACGTGACGGGTGTCTTCGCCCTCGCCTCCGTGGCCGCCATGCAGGGCCGCATCGCGATGTACCACTTCCTCGGCGACGCGGTGACCCCGCTGAACCTCAAGACGGTCTCCTCCAACGTCTTCACCGACCCGGAGATCGCCACCGTCGGCTACACCCAGGCCGACGTGGACTCCGGCAAGATCGACGCCCGCGTCGTGAAGCTGCCGCTGCTGCGCAATCCGCGCGCGAAGATGCAGGGCATCCGGGACGGCTTCGTGAAGCTGCTCTGCCGCCCGGGCACGGGCATCGTGGTCGGCGGCGTGGTCGTCTCCCCGCGGGCGAGCGAGCTCATCCACCCGATCTCGATCGCGGTCGACAACAACCTGACCGTCGAGCAGATCGCAAAAGCGTTCACCGTGTACCCCTCCCTGTCCGGTTCGATCGCCGAGGTCGCCCGCCAGCTGCACACCCGCAAGGCGGCCGGCGAGGCGTGACGCCACGCCAACCACCCCTCCTCCCAGGGAGGTTGGGGTGGGCGTCGGGGCGTGGTGCGGATGTGCGGCGGACGTTCACGTGTCAGCCGGACCGCGTATACCACTAGTCACCCCGCCTTATGGACAACTTCGGTATTCCGGCGCAAGGAGCTGAAAGCAGACGGTCGTTGGGGTTACTGTCAGTTTCGTGTTCGCTGCAGAACGTCGCCAATTGATCCTCGAAATGGTGCGGGCCAACGGAGCGGTATCGCTCCGGGAGCTCGCCCGCGTCGTCCAGACCTCCGAAGTGACCGTACGGCGGGACGTGCGGGCACTGGAGGCAGAAGGACTCCTCGACCGCCGACACGGCGGTGCGGTCTTGCCGGGCGGATTCACGCGGGAGTCCGGCTTTCCGCAAAAGTCCCATCTCGCGACGGCGGAGAAGACCGCCATCGCCGATGTCGCGGCCGGCCTCGTCGAAGAAGGCGAGGCCATCGTCGTCGGCGCGGGTACCACGACCCAGGAGCTGGCCCGCCGGCTCGCACGGGTGCCCGGACTGACCGTCGTCACCAACTCGCTGCTCGTCGCCCAGGCGCTGGCCCATGCCAACCGCGTGGAGGTGGTGATGACAGGCGGAACCCTGCGCGGGTCCAACTACGCCCTCGTGGGCAGTGGCGCCGAGCAGTCCCTGCAAGGGCTGAGGGTGTCCCGGGCCTTCCTCTCGGGGAGCGGGCTCACCGCCGAGCGCGGACTGTCCACGTCCAACATGCTGTCCGCGAGCGTCGACCGGGCGCTCGTCCAGGCGGCGGCGGAGGTGGTGGTGCTCGCCGACCACACGAAGCTCGGCACCGACACCATGTTCCAGACCGTGCCGACGGACGTGATGACGCGGCTGGTGACGGACGAGCCGCCACCGCACGACGAGCGTGCGGGCACCGAACTGCAGGCGCTCGCCGACCAGGGCGTCCAGATCACCGTGGCGGGCACGGCCGTCACCTCCGGCGGCGGTGCGGCCGGGGACGGCATGCAGGGCCGCAGGCCCCGCCGGGACGCTCCGCTGCCGGTGCAGCGGCGCGGCGGGCCCACGGCCCAGCTGCGCAGCGCGCCCGCGTCGATGCTGGAGCAGCAGGCCGGGGAGCGGGCCCGCGTCGCGGACATGCGCCGCCGCTAAGGGCTGTCCCGTAATCCCCGGTGGATCAGCGCACGGCGTCAGATGCGGTGCATCGCAAGGCGGAGGGGCGTCCTCATACTGGGCGTATTCG
>NZ_JBSFTP010000119.1:0-13508 GCF_053591315.1 Streptomyces sp. NPDC003042 | reverse complement strand
GCTTGTCGCAGTGCGCGTCGATGGCGAGGTACTCGGCCTCGCCGAACTCGACGCGGTGGCGGTAGTCGATGTAGGTCATCCGGCCCCAGGGGGTGTCGCGCTCGATGTCCCACTGGTCGCGGGGGGTGCATATCTCGGGCGTGCGCTTCTGGAACTTGACGGCGTCGCAGCCGGCGTCGGCGGCCGCGTCGATGAGCGCGAGGGCGTTGGCGAGCTCACCGTTGTGGTTGATCCCGATCTCACCGATCACATAGGTGGGGCGGCCCGTGCCGACCTCCCTGTTCCCGATCCGGCGGATACGGCTGCTGTGCACCACTGTTGAGAGTTCCTTTCCGATGGACTGCGAGGGTTCTGGCGACGGGGTCGCCGGGGTCTGCTGGGGGACGCGCGGCAGGACCGGAGCGTCCAGGAGGGCGGCCAGGGCCCGGGCCCGGTCGAGGTCGCCGGGCTCGTCGATCTCGACGGCCCGCTCGGGGGCCGTGGGGACGAGCTGGGTCCGGCCGAAGAAGCGGTGGCCGTGCCGCCGGAAGCCGTCGGCGCGCATCGCGTAGACGGCCCCAGACTCCAGGTACTCGGGCGTGCGGTCCTGGCGCCGCAGGCGGACGGCGCTGTCGTGGTTGACGCCGGTCGCGCGGTGGCCCCCCGCGGCGGCGGTGCCGGGCCGCGTACTCCACAGGAATCCGTGGAAGGGCACGGCGGTGAAGGAGGAGTCGGCGCCGTCCCGGACGACGGCGAGGACGCAGTCGTCGACCTCCTGGGACGTGATGAAGGGGCTGGTGCACTGGACGAAGACCAGGACGTCCACCGGCTCCGCGTGGCGTTCCTCCAGGCGGTCCAGCGCGTGCAGCAGCGCGGATTCGCTGGAGGCCTGGTCGGAGCCCAGTTCCGCGGGCCGCTCGACCACCTCGGCGCCGGCCGCGCGGGCCTCGCGCGCGATCGCCTCGTCGTCCGTCGACACCACGACCCGCGTCACCCGCGCGGCGCCCCGGCAGGCCCGGACGGCCCGGGCGACCAGGGAGAGCCCGCCGACCTCGGCGACGTTCTTTCCGGGGATGCCCTTGGAGCCGCCCCGGGCGGGTATGACGGCGGTGACGTTCACAAGGCTCTCCCCTGAGGTGGTGGACGCTACTGGTGCGGTCATACGCCGCCCCACTGCTGGATCTTCGGGGCCACGCGCTGGACGCCGAACTGGTAGGCGACCTTCAGCACGCGGCGGGAGGTGCGCCGCATCGGCCCGGAGGCGCGTCGCGCGGTGGCGCCCGCGCCCGGGGATCCGTCCGGGTTCAGGCCCCGGCGGCGCAGCAGCGTGCCGACGTACTCGGGCGCGCTCTCGGCCGTGTAGTAGGGCGTGACGGGCGGCAGCCGGCGGCCGCGCAATTCGAGGATGCGGTCGCGCATTTCCCCGTACGGATCGACGGCTCGGATTCCCTGGTCGACTGTCCAGGATTCGTGCGCGAGCGGGGCGGCGCCCTCGTCTATGGCAGACCAGTCGGTGACGCATCCGGAACCGGCGAAGTAATGGTTTCCATGGATTTCCCGCACTCCGAGATCACTCAGGATGGCGGTCGGCATACCCCGGTGCATCGATTCGAGCGCGGCCGTGGAACTGACCGTCACCAGCAGGTCCGTTCGGTCGAGGGTCTGTGACATGTTGCCGTACACGAAATGCAGGTTGGGCGGCAGCGGTTCTTCCAGTTGTTCGGCCAGGACTTGGTAGTGGTGCGCTTCCACATGGGTGGTCGCTTCACCGGGTTTGCTGCGGAGTTTGACGAGTACGTCGCGCCCCGGGCGCAGTCGTGCGTGGGCGATGGCGCGGCGCAGCAGGTAAACCCGGCCGCTGCGGTCGGCGGGTACCGAGGGCTGGACGGCGAAGCAGACCGTATAAGGGTGCTCGGCATGGGTGCGGTTCGGGTCGTAAGGCCGCTGGTCGAGAAAGGGCAGTGCGGTCTGGACGATGCAGGACGCGGGAATTCCGAGGGGTTCGTAGATTTCGGTGAACCGGCGCCGGTCGAAAGGGCTGTTGGCCAGGACGATATCGGCGCCCGCGCGCAGCAGAAGTCCGTCGGCCATTTTTTCGTAGACGACTCCGACGTATCCGGTCATGAGGACGGGCCGGCGTACCGCGCCGCGGAACCGGTGGGCCAGTGCGTGCAGGGCCGCATGGGTCGCACCGCCGACCGTGCCCAGAATGATCAGATCCGCTTCGTCGAGTTCGGGCGCCGCCGCGAACTCGGCGAGCGTGGCCTCGGTGATCGAGGCGGGGGAGATGCCAACCTCCGCCAGTTGGCGTGCGGTCGGCGTGCTGCGACCGCGGAGCATGTGGGCGTGCACCTCGCTGCCCGGTGCCAAGCCCACCGCCAGCCCCGCACCCCATTTCCAGCGGGTGTCGGAGTCTGCGAGCACGTGGATGCGCACTGGTGATTCCCGGGTCGGTCGGTCAAGCCCAACTGTCGTCGGCGTACGCGCAGCTGGGCGCGGGCTCGGGCGGGATCGCCGCGCAGTCCGCTCGACCCTACATGCTGATCTGAACCTTACGTGTCACGCATAGGCCTCGACGGCCCAGGGGAGTTGTACGTCACACCTCGTTGATCGTTCAGGGCCTCCGGGCGGTTCTGTCATGATGGCCGACGTGTTACTTGAACGTAGGCTGGAGTGCTGCGCGGGCGGCCCTCGGCTACCTCTCGGGGGATGTGTCGGGAATGGGGAGAAGGTGAGTGTTTCCGGTGGTGACCCTTTCGGTAATCGTCGCGATGTGTGACGTCCGTGACTACTGTCGGACGGCACTCAAGTCCTTGGCGCTGAATGCGCGGGAGGATTTCGAGTTCATCGTCGTGGACGACGGGTCGACTGACGGAACGTCAGAGATTCTGCGCGAGATGGTGCCGCGGATTCCCGGTGCCGTACTGATCAGTAATCAGCAGAACACGGGTATCTCGGCCACCCGGAACATCGGACTCTCGGCGGCGCGCGGACGTTTCTTCACCTTCCTCGACGGGGACGACTGGTATGCCCCGGGATATCTCGCCCAACTGGTCGGCTGGATGAGCCAGTCGGGCGTCGACTTCCTGCGTACCGGTCATGTCCGGGTGTACGGAAGAAAGCGCAAGATCGTCATGGCGCCGCTCGCTCCCAGGGCCCTTCCGCTGAACCCCACGGACTACATCGGCCCGGTGGACGCCTCGACCTTCATGGACTACCCGCAGTCCTGGGCCGGCATCTACGACCGGGAGCGGCTCCTCGAAGCCGGTGCGCTGTTCTTCGACGAGAAGCTGCGCACCGCCGAGGACCGCCCCTGGTTCTACAAGCTGCACCTGCGGACCCGCTCCTTCGGCGTCGTCGACCTCCACGGCATCTTCTACCGCCGTGACGTCTCCACTTCGCTGACCAAGGCGCCGGACGAGCGGCAGCTGGACTTCCTCCCGGCCTTCCGCCTGATTTTCGACGAGCTCGCGCGGCATCCCCGCGGATATGAACTCTCGTTCAAGGCGATGCGAACTCTGTGCGCGCTCATCGTCATTCACATGGACCGCGCCGAGTCGTACGAGGAACTCACCCGGGGCCTGCTGCTGGAACGGAGCGGGCAGATCCTCCGGGACCTCCCCCAGGACATCCTGGAGGGAACGCTTGCAGGAATGGACTCCGGACGCGTGAACAAGCTCAGAGCACTCATGTCCCAGCACCTGGGCGCCGCCGCCCGATGACCCGGATATTCGCCGCCTCCACCCTCTACGGCGCCATGACGGTGGCCGCCGCCATCGACGCCGGCCAGCTCGGCCAGGACGACCGCGAGCGCGTCCTGCTCGTGTGCAACAACGTCGACATCCCCGAAGTCGCGACCCCGCTGCACCACATGCCGGGAGCCGCAGCCGTCCTGCGGCGCTTCCACCGCGTCGTCTACTGGAACGACCTCGTCTACCCCTTCCATCCCGCGCTCTGGGCCCCGCGCGACGAGGACGCCCCGCTCTGGCGCACCGTCATGGCGGAGAAGATGGGCATCCGCCCCGGCCCGCTGGAACTCGTCGTCGAGTCGATCCAGGTCAAACCCGCCCAGACCCTCTGCAAGATCTTCTCGGACGCCACCCTGGCCGTCTACGCCGACGGAGTCATGAGCTACGGCCCCACGCGCAACGACCTGCCCCGCGGCATCCACGGCCGGATCACCCAGGTCCTCTACCTGGACCTGGTCCCCACCCTGCTGCCCATGCTCCTCACCGAGTACGGGATCCCCTCGCAGCCCGTGCACACCGGCGCCGTCCTGGGGCTGATGGCCGAGGTCACCCAGGAGTGCCGCCCGATCCTCGAGCGAGTGATACCGCCCCAGCTGGCCGCGCGCGGCCCGCAGACCGCCGTCCTGCTCGGCCAGTACCTCTCCCCCCTCGGCATCCTCACCGAGGAGGAAGAGGAGGACCTGCACCTGCGCATGTTCCAGAACGCGCTGCGGCTCGGCTTCACCTCGGTCGTCTTCAAACCCCACCCGAGCGCCCCCTCCAGCCTCGCCGACGCCCTCGGCCTCGCGGCCCGTGAAGCGGGGGTCCCCTTCGTCCTCCTGGACGTGCCGGTCCTCGCCGAGACGGTCTTCGAGTACCTGCGCCCCCGCCAGGTGATCGGCTGCTTCTCCACCGGCCTGTTCACCGCCCGGGCGCTGTACGGGATCCCGGTCGCGCAGATCGGCGCGCTGGAGGTCATCCGGCGGATGCGGCCGTACGCCAACAGCAACCGCATCCCCGCCACCCTCACCCACGCCCTGCTCCCGGACCTGGAGGTGCCGACCGGCTCCCCGGCCGACCGGGTGCTGGACGTGGAGTACATCCGCGGCGAGGTCACCCCGTACATCACGGCCGTCGGCTACTGCATGCAGCCCAAGCGGTACGCCTTCCTGCGGCCGGTCGCCGAGGAGTACGTCGCCGCCGCCGTCGACCAGTGGGAGGGCCGCCCCGAGCTGGGCATGCACTTCAACGAGCGCACCCGTACCCGCCTCGACCTGCCCGGGCCGCGCACCTGGAAGTGGCGCAAGGGCAAGGGCTGGACCTTCCGGGGTGCCAGGGACCGCAGCGAGCCCGACGACGCGTCGTTCACCGACATCACGCTCAGCGGCTTCGCCTCGCTCGTCGAGGCCAAGGACGACCGGGGCGTCCTGGAGGTCGGCGCCCGGCTGCTCGCCGAGCACGAGAACCTCGACCTGCTCGTCGGCATGGCCCAGGCGCACATCCGCCGCAAGGAGACCGACCAGGCCAGGCGCCGCCTGAAGCGGGCCGTCGAGATCTCCGCGGACAGCGGCCGCGCCCTGGTCTGGCTGCGGATCGCGGAGACCGCCGCGAAACTGGGCAAGCCCGGCGACGACCTGCGCCGCCAGGCCGCCCGGAAGGCGCTGAGCATCAACCCCGCATCGCCCGCCGCCCAGCGCCTGGTCAAGAACGGCCGCCTCGGCCGCAGATGACCCGGGGTACGACCCCCGGCAAGACCTCCGGGGCAAGACCTCCGGATACGGCAACGGCCCGTCCGCACCAGGTGCGGACGGGCCGTTGCGCTACGAGCGAGGTGTTACGCCGGGACGGAAGCCACGCCCGGGGCGAGGAACCTCTTGCCGTTCACCCGCTCCGAGACACCCTCACGGTCCAGGTACGGCGTGACGCCGCCCAGGTGGAAGGGCCAGCCGGCACCGGTGATGAGGCAGAGGTCGATGTCCTGGGCCTCGGCCACGACACCCTCCTCCAGCATCAGGCCGATCTCCTGCGCCACCGCGTCCAGGACGCGGTCGCGGACCTGCTCCTCGGTCAGGACGACATCGCCCTGCACCAGGAGGGCGGCGACCTCGGGGTCCAGCTCCGGCTTGCCGGAATCGTAGACGTAGAAGCCGCGCTTGCCGGCCTCGACGACCCGCTTCAGGTTGGGGGAGACGGTGAAGCGCTCCGGGAAGGCGCGGTTCAGGGTCTCGGAGACGTGCAGACCGATCGCCGGGCCGACGAGCTCCAGGAGGACCAGCGGGGACATCGGCAGGCCGAGCGGCTCGATGGCCTTCTCGGCGGTGGCCACCGGGGTGCCCTCGTCGATGACGTTCTGGATCTCGCCCATGAAGCGGGTCAGGATGCGGTTCACGACGAACGCCGGGGCGTCCTTGGTGAGGACCGCGGTCTTCTTCAGCTTCTTGGCGACACCGAAGGCCGTGGCCAGCGAGGCGTCGTCGGTCTGCTCACCGCGGACGATCTCCAGCAGCGGGAGGATCGCGACCGGGTTGAAGAAGTGGAAGCCGACCACGCGCTCCGGGTGCTGGAGCTTGGAGGCCATCTCGGAGACCGACAGCGAGGAGGTGTTGGTGGCGAGGATCGCGTGCGCCGGGGCGACCGCCTCGACCTCCGCGAACACCTTCTGCTTGACCGACATCTCCTCGAACACGGCCTCGATGATGAAGTCCGCGTCCGCGAAGCCCTCGGCCTTGTCCAGGACACCGGTCACCAGGGCGGTCAGGCGGTTGGCCTTGTCCTGGTTGATGCGGCCCTTGCCGAGCAGCTTCTGGATCTCGGCGTGGACGTAGCCCACACCCTTGTCCACGCGCTCCTGGTCGATGTCGGTGAGCACCACCGGCACCTCCAGGCGGCGCAGGAAGAGCAGCGCCAGCTGCGAGGCCATCAGGCCCGCGCCGACGACGCCGACCTTGGTGACCGGACGGGCCAGGGACTTGTCCGGGGCGCCGGCCGGGCGCTTGGCGCGCTTCTGGACCAGGTTGAAGGCGTAGATCCCGGAGCGCAGCTCGCCGCCCATGATGAGGTCGGCCAGGGCCGTGTCCTCGGCGTCGAAGCCGGCCTGGAGGTCGCCGTCCTTGGCCGCGGCGATGATGTCCAGCGCGCGGTAGGCGGCCGGAGCGGCGCCGTGCACCTTGGAGTCCGCGATGGAGCGGCCGCGGGCGACGGCCGCGTCCCAGGCCTTGCCGCGGTCGATGTCGGCCCGTACGACCTCGGTCTCGCCGTTCAGCACGCGGGCGGTCCAGAGCAGCGACTGCTCCAGGAAGTCCGCGCCTTCGAACAGGGCGTCGGCGATGCCCAGCTCGAAGACCTGCTTGCCCTGGAGCTGGCGGTTCTGGTTCAGCGAGTTCTCGATGATCACCGAGACCGCGCGGTCCGCGCCGATCAGGTTCGGCAGGAGGGCGCAGCCGCCCCAGCCGGGAACCAGGCCGAGGAAGACCTCGGGCAGCGAGAAGGCCGGGATGGCCTTCGAGACGGTGCGGTACGAGCAGTGCAGGCCGACCTCGACCCCGCCGCCCATCGCCGCGCCGTTGTAGTAGGCGAAGGTCGGGACCGCGAGGCTTGAGAGCCGCTTGAAGACGTCGTGGCCGCCCTTGCCGATGGCCAGCGCCTCGTCGTGCGCCTTCAGCAGCTCGACGCCCTTGAGGTCGGCGCCGACCGCGAAGATGAACGGCTTGCCGGTGATGCCCACGCCGACGACGGAGCCCGCGAGGGCCTCCTGCTCGACCTGGTCGATCGCCGCGTTCAGGTTGGCGAGGGACTGCGGGCCGAAGGTGGTCGGCTTGGTGTGGTCGAAGCCGTTGTCCAGCGTGATGAGCGCGAAGCGCCCGGCGCCGAACGGCAGGTCCAGGTGACGGACGTGCGCGGACGTGACGACCTCGTCCGGGAACAGCTCGGCCGCGCCCTTCAGGAGCTCAGTGGTGGTGCTCACTTGTTGCCTCCGTCGAAGTGCGGGTTCTCCCAGATGACCGTCGCGCCCATGCCGAAGCCGACGCACATGGTGTTCAGGCCGTAGCGGACGTGCGGCTGCTCCTCGAACTGGCGGGCCAGCTGCGTCATCAGGCGGATGCCGGAGGAGGCGAGCGGGTGGCCGTAGGCGATGGCGCCGCCGTACTGGTTCACGCGCGCGTCGTCGTCGGCGATGCCGTAGTGCTCCAGGAAGGCCAGCACCTGCACCGCGAAGGCCTCGTTGATCTCGAAGAGACCGATGTCACCGATCGTCAGACCGGCCTGGGCCAGGGCCTTCTCGGTGGCCGGGATCGGGCCGTAGCCCATGACCTCCGGCTCGACACCCGCGAAGGAGTACGAGACCAGGCGCATCTTGACCGGGAGGTTGTTCTCGCGGGCGAAGTCCTCGGACGCGATGATCGCGGCGGTGGCACCGTCGTTGAGACCGGCGGCGTTGCCCGCGGTGACGCGGCCGTGCGTACGGAACGGGGTCTTCAGGCCGGCCAGGTTCTCCAGCGTGGTGCCCGGGCGCATCGGCTCGTCGGCGGTGACCAGGCCCCAGCCCGTCTCACCGGCCGCCTCGTTGGTGTTGCGCACCGAGATCGGCACCAGGTCCTGCTGGATCTTGCCGTCGGCGTACGCCTTGGCGGCCTTCTCCTGCGAGCGCACGGCGTACTCGTCGGCGCGGAGCTTGGTGATCGCCGGGTAGCGGTCGTGCAGGTTCTCGGCGGTCATGCCCATGAAGAGGGCGGACTCGTCGACCAGCTTCTCGGAGACGAAGCGCGGGTTCGGGTCCACGCCCTCGCCCATGGGGTGGCGGCCCATGTGCTCGACACCGCCGGCGAGGGCGACGTCGTACGCACCGAAGGCCACGCTGCCCGCGACGGCGGTCACGGCGGTCAGCGCGCCGGCGCACATGCGGTCGATCGAGTAGCCCGGGACGGACTGCGGGAGGCCCGCGAGAATGCCGGCCGTACGGCCCAGCGTCAGGCCCTGGTCGCCGATCTGCGTGGTCGCGGCGATGGCGACCTCGTCGATCTTCGCGGGGTCCAGGTCCGGGTTGCGGCGCAGCAGCTCCCGGATCGCCTTCACGACGAGGTCGTCGGCGCGGGTCTCGTGGTAGATGCCCTTCGGGCCCGCCTTGCCGAACGGGGTGCGGACGCCGTCGACGAAGACGACGTCCCTGACGGTACGAGGCACGTTGGCTCTCCTCCAGGTGCGGGGGTGCACTGCTGCGCGGGGGCGCGCTCGACGGTACTGCTGAGCGCGCGCTCACCCGGCCCATGCTACTTGCGAGTAACTCATGTGGACACCCCCACCGGGAGGAGCGGCGAAGGTCACACTCCGGCCCGCACCGCCGCCGGTGCGGGCACCGGCGGTCGGACATCGCGGACGACAGAGCCCCCGGCCGGCGGCCGGGGGCTCTGTGGGGCGTGCGGGCGTACGGGCGGTCAGTCGGTCGGAGGCGCCTGGGGCGCCGGGGCGGGCGTGGCGAGGGCCTCGACCAGGGCCGCGGTGACCTGCTCGACCTGCCAGGGGCGGGCGCCGTAGCCCGCGAGGGCGGCGGCGACGGCATCGGCTTCGAGCCGCTGCGGCGGCTCCCAGCAGAGGCGGCGCACCGTGTCCGGGGCGATCAGGTTCTCCTGGGGCAGGTTCAGTGCCTCCGCGAGAGCCGAGACGGCCGTGCGGGCGGCCGACAGCCGGGCTGCCGCGGCCGGGTCCTTGTCCGCCCAGGAGCGCGGCGGCGGGGGACCGGCCGGGGTCGCTCCCGGCTGCGGCAGCTCATGCTCGGACAGGGCCTTGGCCCGGTCCACGGCGGCCATCCACTGCTCCAGCTGACGCCGTCCCATCCGCTGCCCGTAGCCGGGCAGGGCCGACAGTTCCTGGGCGGTCGCGGGGAGGCCCAGGGCCGCCTCGATGATCGCCGTGTCACCCAGCACCTTGCCGGGTGACACGTCACGTCGCTGTGCGATCCGGTCGCGGGACTCCCACAGCTCGCGCACGACGGCCATCTGCCGGCGGCGGCGCACCTTGTGCATGCCGGACGTACGGCGCCACGGGTCCTTGCGGGGCGGGGCGGGCGGGGCGGAGGCGATGGCGTCGAACTCCTGGTGGGCCCACTCCAGCTTGCCCTGCCGGTCAAGCTCCTTCTCCAGCGCGTCCCGCAGGTCCACCAGCAGTTCCACGTCCAGGGCGGCGTAGCGCAGCCACGGCTCCGGAAGCGGGCGGGTGGACCAGTCGACGGCGGAGTGGCCCTTCTCCAGCACGTAACCGAGCACGTTCTCGACCATCGCGCCCAGTCCGACCCGGGGGAAGCCGGCGAGCCGGCCCGCCAGCTCCGTGTCGAACAGGGAGGTGGGGGTCATGCCTATTTCACGCAGGCACGGCAGGTCCTGGGTCGCGGCGTGCAGGATCCACTCGGTGCCGGACAGGGCCTCGCCCAGTGCGCTCAGGTCCGGGCAGCCGACCGGGTCGATCAGCGCGGACCCGGCGCCCTCGCGGCGGAGCTGCACCAGGTAGGCGCGCTGGCCGTAGCGGTATCCGGAGGCCCGTTCGGCGTCGACGGCCACGGGCCCGGTGCCCGCGGCGAAGGCCGCGACCACTCGGGCGAGGCCGTCCGCGTCGGCCACGACGGGCGGGATGCCCTCGCGGGGCTCCAGCAAGGGAATCGGCAGCCCATCGGACGAAACCTCGTCGTCCGGGGGGCCGCCCCCGGTGGTGGTGCGCAGGTGTGCTGCGGTCTCTTGGGCGTCGGTCACCGGTCAAGGGTATCCGTGGATGTGACGCGCCCGTCGCCGGAACGTTCCGGCGACGGGCGCGAGGGGGATGGGCGGACGTCTCCCGGGGTTCCCCGGCGGTCCGCCGGGGCCTCCGGGCGGGATCAGTGGATGATTCCGGTCCGCAGTGCGACGGCGACCATCCCGGCCCGGTCGCCGGTGCCCAGCTTGCGGGCGATCCGGGCGAGGTGGGACTTGACGGTCAGGGCGGACAGGCCCATCGAGACGCCGATGGCCTTGTTGGACTGGCCCTCCGCGACGAGGCGCAGGACCTCGACCTCGCGGCCGGAGAGCTCTCGGTAGCCGCCCGGGTGGCTCGGGGCACCCGGGGGGCGGCGGTGCATGCGGGCGGCGGCGGCGCCGATGGGGGCGGCGCCGGGCCGGGTGGGGAGCCCGATGTTGGTCCGCGTGCCGGTGACGACGTAGCCCTTCACTCCGCCCGCGAGGGCGTTGCGTACGGCGCCGATGTCGTCGGCGGCGGACAGGGCCAGGCCGTTCGGCCAACCGGCGGCGCGGGTCTCGGAGAGCAGGGTGAGACCGGAACCGTCGGGCAGGTGTACGTCGGCCACGCAGATGTCGCGCGGGCTGCCGACGCGGGGGCGTGCCTCCGCGATGGACGAAGCCTCGATCACGTCACGTACTCCGAGGGCCCACAGATGGCGGGTCACGGTGGAGCGCACGCGCGGGTCGGCTACGACGACCATGGCCGTCGGCTTGTTCGGGCGGTAGGCGACCAGGCTTGCGGGCTGCTCGAGAAGAACGGACACCTAGGCCTCCTGGGGGAGTGGCGGGACGGGCCGGCTCGGGGAAGGAAGCCGGTACGAACCGTGCGGATGGTCACTGACTCCTTCGGCACGTCACCCGCCCGGCTTTAGGGAATGATCACGATTTGGTGAGTAACAATTCGGGCAATTCGGACGCACGATCGATCAATGGATGATCAGAAGCCCGCAATGGATGTGCTGTTCTGGCACTCCGTTACGGGCTCGATCGGTCGGTCCCGGTTCCAGGACACGTCCGGACACCGCCGGACGGCCCCGAGGGGCGGCCCGCCTACGGGTGGTGCGGCCCGCGGCGCTGTGGCAGGGACACCACGCCCGTGGCGGTGTCCGTGGGCCCCACCGGCGGCAGGCCGGCGATCTGGCACAGCAGCTCGCACCAGGCCGCGAGGTGCGCCGAGGTGTCCGGCACCCCGCCCACCCCCTCGCGCGGCGTCCAGGAGGCTCTGATCTCGATCTGTGTGGCCGGCCGCCGCTCCGCGAGCCCGCCGAAGTAGTGCGAGCTCGCCATGGTCACGGTCCCGCTCGCCTCCCCGTACGTCAGCCCGCGCGCGTCGAGCGCACCCGTCAGCCAGGACCAGCACACCTCCGGCAGGAGGGGGTCCGCGGCCATTTCCGGCTCCAGTTCCGCCCGTACGAGCGTCACCAGCCGGAAGGTCCCCTGCCAGGCGTCGTGCCCCGAGGGGTCGTGGAGCAGGATGAGGCGGCCGTCGGCGAGATCGTCCTCGCCGTCGACGACCGCCGCCTCCAGCGCGTAGGCGTACGGTGCCAGTCTCTGCGGCGGCTTGGTCGGGTCGATCTCGATCCCGGACCTGAGCCTCGCCTTCTTCAAGCCGTCGACCGCCCGCCGGAACGGGAGCGGGACCGAGCTCTCCTTCGCGCTGTCCGTACCGTCAGCGCCATCTGAAAATCGTCCCTGAGCCGCAGCCATGCCGGGAAGACTAGGGGGAATGAGAGCCCATACGGCGCAGGGACACCCGCGCCGGGCCGGGCACTTCTTCATACGTGCGAAGATTTGAGTCGTGAGCGCCAACCTCCTTCCCCACACGCCAGGCTCCGCCGGCTCTGGGGAGACCCCATTCACGGGCCAGCCGAGTCAGACGTACGATTCCGCCTTCCTGAAGGCGTGCCGGCGCGAGCCGGTCCCGCACACGCCCGTGTGGTTCATGCGGCAGGCCGGCCGCTCACTGCCGGAGTACCGCAAGGTGCGCGAGGGCACGGCCATGCTGGAGTCCTGCATGCGGCCCGACCTGGTCACCGAGATCACCATGCAGCCCGTGCGGCGGCACAACGTCGACGCGGCGATCTTCTTCTCCGACATCGTGGTCCCGCTGAAGGCCATCGGCGTCGACCTGGACATCAAGCCGGGCATCGGCCCGGTCGTCGCCCGGCCGATCCGGCGCCGCGAGGACCTCGCACAGCTGCGCGACCTCACTCCTGAGGACGTCTCGTACGTCACCGAGGCGATCGGCATGCTCACGGGTGAATTGGGAAGCACGCCGTTGATCGGCTTCGCGGGCGCTCCTTTCACTCTTGCGAGCTACCTCGTCGAGGGCGGCCCGTCCAAGAACCACGAGCACACCAAGGCCCTCATGTACGGGGACCCGGAGCTGTGGGCCGAGCTGCTG
This sequence comes from Streptomyces sp. NPDC003042, assembly GCF_053591315.1. Classification (NCBI taxonomy): domain Bacteria; kingdom Bacillati; phylum Actinomycetota; class Actinomycetes; order Kitasatosporales; family Streptomycetaceae; genus Streptomyces; species Streptomyces sp. NPDC003042. Next base: position 636 of record NZ_JBSFTP010000119.1, on the reverse strand, counting down.
GACCGCCTCGCGGAGATCACCTCGGCCTTCCTGAAGGTCCAGATCGAGGCGGGCGTCTCCGCCGTACAGCTCTTCGACTCCTGGGTCGGCGCGCTGGCCCCGGCGGACTACCGCCGCTCGGTGATGCCCGCGTCCACGAAGGTCTTCGAGTCGGTCGCCTCGTACGGGGTGCCGCGCATCCACTTCGGCGTGGGCACCGGCGAGCTGCTCGGCCTGATGGGCGAGGCCGGCGCGGACGTCATGGGCGTCGACTGGCGGGTCCCGATGGACGAGGCCGTCCGCCGCGTCGGCCCCGGCAAGGCGCTCCAGGGCAACCTGGACCCGGCGGTGCTCTTCTCGACCCCCGAGGCCGTGCGGACCAAGACGGACGAGGTCCTCTCCGCCGCCGCCGGCCTGGAGGGCCACATCTTCAACCTGGGTCACGGTGTCCTCCCGACGACGGACCCGGACGCCCTGACCCGCCTGGTGGACTACGTCCACACCCGTACGCAGCGCTGAGGCCGCTTGCCGGGGGCTCCGCCCCCGGAAGCGGGCCGCAGGGCTAGGCAGTGTCTGATGGCTCTTTGATGAGGTCGCGGAGCCAGATCACGATGGCTGCTGTGGCCAGGGTGCCGTTGAAGACGTAGTCGCGTTTGT